>JAVEWC010000066.1:0-5182 GCA_034004745.1 Candidatus Izemoplasmatales bacterium
CCAGTTACGATGTAATCAGCAACTTTATTTTTCATCAAGTTGATTGGAACCATGGAAAATTGTAAATGTCCTCCGCCTTGTAAAAATAAAACTTTATAGTTTTCCGGGATATTCATTAATTTTCTCAAGTCATTTTCAGCGTCTTTGATAATCTTTTCAAAAGCTTTGGAGCGATGAGACATTTCCATGACTGACATGCCACTATTTTCATAGTTAAGCATTTCGTCTGCGGCTTTTTGCAAAACTTCGACTGGTAAAACAGCTGGTCCTGCGGAAAAATTCCATACTCTTTTCATATTTTTCACCTCTAATATAATATTTTTTTACCTTCAAGGTAATAACGTTTTTCTTCTGCTTCGCCCAAAGAGAACGATTTTCGCGGAAGAACTCCGTTTTCCCTGATATAAGGTAATAGTTTTTCTCTATCCAAGGCTGGCATGGTTATGCCTATAGCATCATGATTGGCCTTGACTATCTTTTTCAGGGAATCGATACCATGGACAAAATCAATTTCTGCGAATTTATTCTTTTCCAAATACTCATCAAGTATTTCTTGGATTTGCTTGATGGCAATGAATGGATTGGCCGGAACACTCAACTTCAAGACTTCTCCGTCAAAGTATACTTCCAGTTCGCCTTCTCCTGAAATTCGATTCTCCAAAGTTCGGATCAAACTTAAGTCAGTGTTGAACAAGACGCGGTGTATCGGTTCAAAAGTTAATCCTTCGTCATATAAACTGATTAATTCGACCAAAGCATATCTTGCCGGATGGTTCGTTCTTTCTTCCGGTTTCAAGTTTTTCTTGATGTTTTCCCAACAAACCTTGGCAGATGCCAGTGAATGATTGCCGTCACCGACAATCAAATTCAAATCGTTTGGCAAATTATCAATTTGATCGATGATGGATTGTGTATTCTTGATTTCATAACCCTTGATATATCCACCATTCATATTGAGTTTAAAATCATATAATTTTTTGTATTTTTTTCTATTTTTATAAAGATTTCCGATAATATCTTGACCTTGATCATCTAATAAAACCAAAACGTGAGGTATTTCAATCGGAGCTTTTTCTCGGATTTGAACACGAGGTGGAATCCGTTCAGGAACCGTCTTTTCTGTAGCTGCTATTTTCCCTTTTTTCCCAGGCTCATATTCGTACATGTCTAAATCGATGGCAATTACCAATCCCAATCTTCTTTCGACGAATGGAGTTTGACGTTCAACCAAAACAAAACCTTCGTGCTCTTCAAACATGTTATTTTTTAAGTATAAATCCATGTTATAGTTGATTTTTGTAATTTTATGTTTAATTTCACCATCAAGATAGGCTTCAGGTAAAATCAAATGGTATGTTGACGGTACATTGTCAACATACATTTTGAGTTTATCCCAGTATTCTGGTTCAGAAGTGAATTGATCACAGGCAATGACTGCCCATTTTTCTTTGTTAATGGAGTCGATAGGCAGTAATATCTTCGGTGTAACTACTGCACTCATCAAACGATACCTTGTTCTACCATTGCGTGATATACTCTTATAAATCCGGCAATGTTCGCTCCAACTACCAAGTTGCGGTGATCAGTATATTTTCTTGCTTCCGAATATGATTTTTTGAAAATTTCTCGCATGATTTCTTGAAGTTTTTGGTCAACTTCTTCATAGGTCCATGGATAGTGCATAGCATTTTGGGTCATTTCCAAACCACTTACCGCTACACCACCAGCATTAGCTGCTTTTCCAGGCGCGAAAAGAATGTCTGCGTGTTGCAAATATTTGGTCGCTTCAATTGTTGTTGGCATATTTGCGCCTTCACAAACTAAGAAACAACCGTTTTCAACTAAAGCTTGAGCTCCTTCAAGCGGTAGCTCGTTTTGAGTTGCGCATGGTAGAGCGATATCGCAAGGTATATTCCAAATATTGGTTGGATTGGAATCGTAAGTTGCTGACGGACGATATTGGAGATATTCAGTCGAGAATTCAGGATTCTTTTCTGTCAACATTTTTATGATATCCAAATCAAGTCCAGTTTTGTCATAAACAACCCCGTTGATGTCGGATAGAGCGATAACTTTAGCACCCATTTCTCTAGCTTTTAATGCCGCGTGCATACCAACTTTTCCTGAACCGGAGATGATAACTCTTTTGCCTTCAATCGTTTCGTTGCGATAGACGCTTAACATTTCTCTGACAAAGTATAGCACGCCATGGCCAGTTGCTTCTGCACGGCCTAAAGAACCGCCGTAGGAAATGCCTTTTCCCGTCAAAACGCCAGTGTTTTCATTTCTGATTTTTCTATACATTCCATACATATAACCGATTTCACGGTATCCTACGCCAATGTCACCGGCTGGAACGTCAGTATCAGCGCCGATATGACGATACATTTCCAACATGAAATTTTGACAGAAACGCATGATTTCGCCGTCAGAACGACCACGAGGGTTAAAGTCGGAACCACCCTTGGCTCCACCCATAGGCAGACCGGTCAATGCATTTTTGAATGTTTGCTCAAAGCCCAAGAACTTCAATATTGATTCATTTACAGATGGATGGAATCTGATTCCACCTTTGTAAGGTCCAATGGCAGAGTTGAATTGAACTCTGTAACCACGGTTAACATTTACTTTACCTTCATCGTCAACCCAGGTCACGCGGAACTTAACAATGCGTTCTGGTTCGATGATTCTTTCCATAATACCCATTTTTTGGATATTTGGATCTTGTTCCACGATGAAACTCATCGCTTCAAAAAACTCTTCAACCGCTTGAAGATATTCTGGTTGAGAACTATTTCTTTGTTTTGTAATCTCAAACAGATTATTTAAGTACTCATTTGTAAACAATTCATTCGCCTCACTTTATTATATTTTTCGATTGTTTTTAATAATCGATTGTCATCGTTCGTAAAAAAAAGCATGGAAAATGCTCATATGATATTTTCCAATCCAGCGCTTAATCAATCACTTTATAGTGTATGTTCACCAACACCATTGATTATACAATGAAAGCGCTTTTAAAACAAGGGTAAATTTTCTTTTTTGCAGTCTTTAAACTAGTTTTATTGATTAACTAAAAAAGTTATAAAACAAAAAGCGAGTTAAAAACTCGCCTTCTACTCAATTATTGTAATCCAGCCTTCAGGAGCTTCAATATCACCGAAATAAATGCCAATTAGTGTGTCATAAAGTTTTCTGGTAACAGGACCTACTTCTGTTTCACTGAAGAAAACATGTTTTACCCCGTTATAGTCGATTCTTCCGATTGGGGTTATTGCTGCTGCGGTGCCACAGGCACCAGCTTCTTTCAATTCATCTAATTTATCGATATAAACATCTCTTACTTCCGTTTTTAGATGCAGATAATGTTCTGCGATGTAAAGCAAACTTTTTTTGGTGATGCTTGGTAGAATGCTGCTGGAATTCGGAGTAACAAAAACATTGTCTTTGGTTATGCCAAAGAAGTTGGCTGCGCCTACTTCATCTATCTTGGTATGAGTTAGAGGATCCAAATAGATACAATCAGCGTATCCTCTTTCTTGAGCGTGTTCATGACTCATTAAACTTGCTGCGTAATTTCCGCCTACTTTTACTTGGCCTGTGCCGTTAGGGGCAGCTCGGTCTTTGTCTGTAACCTCAAAATTGACAGGGCTGAGTCCGCTGCGGAAATAATCCCCTACTGGAGAAGCCAAAACTCCAAAAATATATTCCGGTGCTGGTCTAACACCAAGATTTCTGCCAACACCAATGATATACGGCCTTAAATATAAAGATGCTCCATAACCATATGGTGGAATCAAGTCCTTGTTAGCTTCTACGACTCTTTTTACTGCTTCGAAAAACTTTTCTGCTGGAACTTCTGGCATCAATATTCTTCTGCAGGATGTTTGCAGTCTTTTTGCATTTTCATCCATTCGAAAAATCTGAATCTTTCCATCTTTTCTTCTGTAAGCCTTCAACCCTTCAAAAGCTTGTTGCCCGTAGTGCAGAGCGGTAGAAAAAGCAGAAATCGTAATTGTATCTTCTTTTTGCAAGGCTCCTTCATCCCATTTTCCGTCCTTAAAATACGAGATGTAATTAGCGTGTGTGTCTCTTGCTTTAAAACCCAAATTCTTGTAATCAATATCAGTCAAAACTCTACCTCCGAATATAAGACATCATAAATATTATAAACGATGTAAGCCCTTACTTCAACCCTAAAAAATCTAAATCGGTCATTTTATTAGGAATATTTTGTTAATCCAGCTTCTTTTAATTTTAACAACTGAACAAGCTTTTACTTTTTGATTTATAAAGCAAATAATTTATTATTTTTTTTTTAATCAAATAAAAAATGAATAATTTTCCATCATAGAAAAATCATTCACTTATTACAACCACTTTTCCCGTTGTTCCGTCAACAACCAGATAATCATTAGCCCTAATTTTAGCAATATCCGCTCCGACTCCGATAACTACGGGAATCATTTTTGATTTTGCAATTATGACGCCATGGGAGAAAAATGTTCCCTTTTTCACGACAATTCCCTTAAGATGTTCCAAAGGATAATCAAAGATTGTTGTTGGCAAAAGTTCTTCACATATCAGGATGAAGTTTTTGTTAATCGTCTTGAATTTATCTTGTTTTTTTATATTATCAATCAAACGATCAAAAACTTCTTCCACATCCAGTGCTTTCGAAGAAAAGACCTCATTCTCCATTGCTTGAAACTGACTGAAATATTTAGATTGGACGTTTTTGATAGCTTTTAATAAATCTTCACCTGATTCTATTTCCTGAAAAATCAATTTATTGACTTCCTCATCTAATAGCATCAGCTGATGTGCTTTAAAAATATCTCGTTCTTCATCGCTGTGGCATAGTGAACAAAGTCCTTCTATTTCTGAAAGAGCCAATTCCTTAATTTCAAAAAACAAATCCTTAGCTTCATCAGCGTAATATTTGTCGTGTAATTTCCCATAACTCTTTTTGTGGATTACAGCTATGCCGCTACCTTTGCCGCTAGTAGCGCCAACTCCTTGAAAGCTTAGCATATCACACCTCTTGGTTTCATTTTACCACATTTTTGAATAAATGAAGTTTTTAAAGCGAAAATTCTTTGTAACTGTAGTATAATAAAAACGAATAAAATTGAGGTGTGAAACATATGTACAAAAGAGAACAAACTAAAAAAATCAAGGT
>JAVEWC010000067.1:0-3841 GCA_034004745.1 Candidatus Izemoplasmatales bacterium
TAAAGTTTTTGTTCTTGGCAGTATTAACATGGATTTTGTCTTTAGTTTAGACAGATTACCGAAAATTGGTGAAACCATGAAAGCCAATGACTTTTTCATGACTCCTGGTGGCAAAGGCGCAAATCAAGCAATTGCTTGCAAAAGGCAAGGAATTAACACTATCATGCTGGGATGCGTGGGAAGTGATCAACTTTCAAAAATCGCTTTACAATCCTTGCTTGAAAGTACGGTTGATTGTCGGTATTTGAACATAACTGATAATTATTCTGTCGGTGTTGCGTCAATAATTCTTACCAATGCCAATAATAGAATAATCACTCATTCAGGAGCAAACTCAAACCAAAATTCAGATAGGATCAGAGAAGTGTTGGAAAAGGAAGGTCATGCAGGAGATTATTTATTATCACAACTGGAAATTCCACTCCCAGACGTGATTTCTGCTTTTAAGCTTGCAAAAACTTTGAATTTGGTTACCGTATTGAACGCTGCCCCGGCAGTTAAATTACCTGAAGAATTACTGAAACTCATCGATATTTTAGTTGTCAATGAAACCGAATTTAAAGTGCTGACAAAATTTGATGCGAAATCAGATAGTTTAATCAAATCTGGTGCTCAAACATTATTGTTGACAGGCGTAAAATCAATTCTTTTGACTCTCGGAGCCAATGGCAGTGTTTTTTATGATATAGATAATTTCATTAAAGTTCCATCGTATAAGATTAAAGTAGTCGATACAACTGCCGCTGGCGACACTTATATTGGTAGTTTTATAGCCTCTCGTATAAACAAGAAAAACATCCTTGAAAGTATAAAATTCGCTACCGCCGCAGCCAGTCTTGCCATAACTAAAAAAGGTGCACAGATATCAATACCTTCTTATGAAGAGGTTATTGATTTTTTAAAGGAAAAAGGAGAATATTTATGAAAAAAATTAAGATGATTCTCGATTGTGATCCGGGACATGATGACGCAATTGCGATAATGATGGCTGGTAATAATCCCAAAATTGATCTATTAGGCATAACTGTCGTAGCGGGGAATCAAACCCTGGAAAAAACGGGCTATAACACATTAAATCTTTGCCAATATCTAAACATTGATGTTCCAGTTTGTTTGGGAGCTAGTGAACCGTTAATCAAGGAAATTCAAGTATGCCCGGACATTCATGGTGAAACCGGCTTGGATGGATTTGATTTTCAAGAGTTGACCAAAAATTTTGATAATCGCCCAGCAGTTCACTTTTTAGCTGAAACCATCCTTAAAAGCGAGGACAAAATAACAATAGTTACGACTGGACCAATGACAAACTTGGCTATCGCTTTAAAATTATTTCCGAAGATGAAGGAAAATATCAAAGAAGTAGTTTTAATGGGCGGGTCATATCAAAACGGAAATGTCACTCCAGCTGCGGAATATAATATCTATGCGGATCCTGAAGCAGCTTATATTGTTTTTAATTCCGGTCTGGAAGTAAAAATGTTCGGACTTGATGTCACAAGACGTGTCCAAGTACTTCCTGAAATTATCGAAAGAATGGAAAAACTTGATAATAAAGCTTCAGTTCTCTTCTCCAAACTGATGAAAGTCTATAATATCAACCAAAATAGGGTTTTTGGAGTTGCTGGGGGACCTTTACACGATCCATTGCCAGTTGTTTATCTTATCGATCCTTCAGTAGTTGATTTAGTCCACGTCCATTGCGATATAGATATCTCACATTCATCGAGTTATGGTAGAACTAATTGTGACATATTCAATTATTTGAAACTACCGAAAAATGCACATGTTGCAATAAAGGTGGATACCGAAAAATATTGGGATATCATCGAAGCGGGTATAAAGAGATACACATAGAAAAAACGCCACTGTCAATAAACAGTGGCATTATTTTTTTTTATTATTTTTAGAATATCGAATATAGCAAGAAGATGATGGCAAATAAGCTTGAAACCAAACTTACAACGGTAATTTGTGTATTTATCGAAGGGCCGGCAGTATCTTTAAAAGGATCGCCAACGGTGTCGCCAACAACAGCCGCCTTATGTGCTTCACTACCCTTTCCGCCATGATGACCGGCTTCAATATATTTCTTGCCATTATCCCATAGACCGCCGCTATTGGACATAAATAGAGCCAACAATACACCTGACACAATATTACCAGCCAAATAACCACCGATGGCATAAACGCCACCAACCATTCCTACGACTATAGTGATGATTATGGTAAATGCACCTGCAAACAATAGCTCATGCAAAGCACCTTCGGTAGCGATGACGATACATTTGTCGGATTCAGGCATTACGCCTTCCTTGCCTTCTTTAAGCCCAGGGATTTCTTCAAATTGACGATGAATTTCCGCAACCATTTTTTCTGCATTTTTTGTTACACCAAGCATTAACAAACTGGAGAAGACAGCTGGAACCGCCGCACCTATCAATAAACCGAAGAATACAGTAGGGTTCAAAATATCAAAACCATTGATGAATCTCTCTCCTAGATTGGCTAGGCCGAGTTCGATAGCAGCATCATTAACCTCGCTGACGAAAGCTGCCAACAAAGAAATTACTGTTAAACCCGCTGCGCTTATCGCAAAGCCTTTTGTTACAGCTTTAACAGTATTGCCGGCAGAATCCAGTTGATCGGTAATTCTGATTACTTCTTCACCTAAACCGCCCATTTCCGCCAATCCTCTTGCATTATCAACGATTGGCCCGTAAGCGTCATTGGAAATAATCATTCCCACGATTGAAAGCATTCCCACCGCAGCAATCGATATCCCGAAAAGTCCGTAATTGTCCCCAAGTGGTTTAGCAATCATAAATGCCATGAAGGCACTTACCGCGATACCAACCATTGCCGGCAAAACTGACAAGAAACCATAACTTGTACCGGATATTATCGTTAATGCTGGACCGCTTTCACTGGCCTCAGCCACTTTCCTGACTGGTTTTCTCTCATCATTGGTAAAATAGTCAGTTGTTATACCGATAATCACACCAACAAACAAACCGATAACAGTTACTAGATATAAACGCCATTCATATTTAAATATCAAAGTGGCAATCAAAGTTAAAACTGCGAAAATACCTGTAGTAATATATGTACTTAAGTTGAGGGCTCTGGTTGGATTTTCTCTTTTACCCATTTTTGCGAAGGCAACACCTAAAATTGAAGCCAACAAGCCCAAAGCCGCAAAGACAAATACCATTTCCACGTTGTTCGATCCACTAGCTGCGTCGATAGAAGAAGCCATGACAATCGCAGCCGCCAAAGATGCGACGTGAGAGTCAAACAAGTCAGCTCCCATACCAGCGACATCGCCGACATTATCGCCGACATTATCCGCAATAACTGCAGGGTTTCGAGGGTCATCTTCCGGGATGCCAAGTTCCACCTTACCAACTAAATCCGCACTGATATCAGCGGTTTTGGTAAATATACCTCCGCCCGCCTTTGCGAACAAAGCCAACGAAGAAGCACCAAAACTGAATCCTAACAACATCGTTGGATTCTTGGTAATCCAGAAAAACAAAGCAACGCCCAACAAACTTGAACCGACTACCGCCATACCCATGACAGCGCCACCTCTAAAACCGTTCAAGAAACTTGGACCAATACCCTTGGTTGCGGCTTCAGCGGTTTTCTTATTGGCGATTGTCGCCACGAAAATGCCAATTTTACCAGCCATGCCACTGAATACTGTACCAAAGATATAAGCGAACATCATTGCCATATTATTGCTTAAAATGCTTTTGAAATCAGGTTGATCCCAAATTGGTTTTGGCAAAAATACAAGAATCAAGATAGCGGCGACTAAAGCAAATTTAGCGAGAATGGT
>JAVEWC010000067.1:3941-5137 GCA_034004745.1 Candidatus Izemoplasmatales bacterium
CCAAAATCAACACCGCTCATGTCGATAATCGCTGAAAGGAAAGAATTGATTTCGTGACCTGCAGGAATGCCGTTGAACTTAACGCCTTGATATACACCTTGATTATCCAAAATTACAAAACTTGGAGCCAAGGTAATTCCATATTTTTTTGCTTCTTCCTTATCACGGTTCAAATCTTTTTCGACGAAAGTCATCTTGTCATTCAAAAGTGATATTTCTTCCAACAACATTTTGGTTGTTTGACAAGTTTCGCAACCTGTTTCCTTGGTAAATAAGACAAAGGTTATAGCCTTATCCATATGTGATAAGAACTCACCGATTTGATTTTGTAATTCTTGATTCAATAATTTTTCCATAATTTATTCTCCCTTATAATATTTATTTAAGTATTTTGTCACAGCTAAAGCTGCTTTTGCACCTTCAGCGGCGGATATGATAATTTGTTTATCTTGTTGTTGAGTTACATCTCCGGCTGCAAACAATCCCGGCAGTGATGTAATTTGTGAATCATCAACGATAATTTCACCAATTTCATTAGTTTTTACTAAATCTTTTACCAAGTAACTATTGGGAATAGTTCCAATCTCGACAAATAGACCATCGGCATGAATAATTCTTTCTTCATTGGTTATTTTATCCAAAACTTTAACACCGGTCATTTGTTCATTACCCAATACTTCAAGAATTTGCGTATTGAGATGAATATCCAAATTTTCGATATTGTTAAATTTGTCTAGTATAATTTGATCAGCTCGCCATTTACTGCGGTGAACAACGGTTATCCTATTTGCCCAAGGTACTAAATCCAATACAGCTTCAGCGGCACTATTACCCCCTCCTGCAACAATGATGTGTTTATCCTTGAAGAAAGGTGCGTCACAAGTTGTGCAGTAAGAAACTCCTTTGTTGCTATATTCTTTTTCACCTGGAATATCAAGTTTTCTCGGCGAACCGCCTGTTGCCATCAAAACAGTTTTCGATCTCAACGTTTTGCCATCTGACAAGTTAATCATAAAATCAGGATTTATGTAATTTATGCTTTTGACTCGAACATTCTTAATAATTGGCACATCTAAACTGTTTATATGGTATAAAAATTCATTCGACAAATCTTTTCCTTCAATCTTCTTGAAACCCAAATAATTGTCAACGTCCGAAGTATTGTGCAACTGACCGCCTATCTCTTCGGTAATTAT
>JAVEWC010000068.1:0-5021 GCA_034004745.1 Candidatus Izemoplasmatales bacterium
TAAACACCGCCGATAGTGCAACCGTCGCCAACCGAGACAATGACCCAGTCAGTTACTTTAAAGTTGAGTTGTTCAGCTATTTCCAAAGCAACGGTTTTTTTACCTTCGATTAGATATGGATTAATGGCGGCGTTTCGATTATACCAACCATAATGTTCTATTGCTTTTTTTGATAAATTATATGCCGATTTATAATCACCATCAACCTTGATTACCCTCGCACCAAAAGCAAGCAATTGGGATAGTTTACCGATAGGCGCTCTCTTCGGAACGAAAATCACCGTTTTCAAGCCTAATCTTGAAGCATTGCCAGCCAAAGACGAGGCGGCATTGCCAGTCGATGAACAAGCAATTGTATCATATCCCGACTCCAAGGCTTTGATTGCGGCTATAACCGATGCTCTATCTTTTAAGGATTGTGTCGGATTTTGTCCGTCATCCTTAAAATACAAGGCCTTGCATGGATAATTACTAACAGCTTTATTACTCTTTAACAGTGGTGACCAGCCGACTCTTAAGCTCTTAGAGATGTGATCTTTTTCCACAGGTAATAAGGGCAAATACCTCCAGATTGAATAATCATGATTTTCTTTTAAAAAACCCTGATTGAATACTTTCTTAATTTGTTCATAATCATAATTAATATCCAATATGCCCTGTTCGCCACAGTCTGGACAAGTGAAAAATCCACTCTCTTTATCATACTCCTTTTGACAAATGGTGCATTTCAACGATTTAACGTAACTCATGGTTTTTCACTCGCTTCTAATGATATGATTTTAAATTCCTTAGTGTCAAATAAACCCTTGTCGGTAATCTTTAAATCCGGAATCACTGGTAGGGATAAAAATGCCAACTGCAGGATAGGGTCTTCGATTTCAGCATTTACTCCAGCCTCACGGAGTTTGCTCTCGATGCTCAATAATTTCGTTTCGACCACTGACGCTTCACATAGGCTCATCAACCCCGCCACTTCAAGCGGCAGATAGTCAACAATCTTTTTATCTTGTACAAAGACAATTCCACCACCAATTTCGATAATCTTCCTGACCGCAAGATCAATATCGTCGTCATTGTCGCCCACACATATCAAATTATGGGAATCATGGGCTATTGTCAGTGCCAAAGCCGAATTCTTCAGCCCATAATCCTTTACTATGGCCTTACCGATATTGCCACTCTTCTTGTGTCTTTCAATAACTATTAATTTCAATAGACCAGGATTGTTCTTTGGATTGAACTCTCCATTTTGCAAAACTATCTTTTCAACAATCTTTGTAGTAGTAACATTGTTTTTTATTAAGCCGATAACATTTGCGTATTCTGAGTTAAGATGATAAATCAAATCGCTTTTTTGATATTTTACCCTTACTGTATTAAGTACGTTTTTATCGATTTTATCTTCAGTATTAAAGAGGGTTTTTTCATCTTCAAATACTAAATTGCCATTTTTGTAGACCTTATCAACTTTGATATTGTTTATATCTTTGAACCATACCAAGTCAGCTTTCTTACCCGGTGCTATAGCTCCCAAATCACTCAGTCCATAACATTCCGCAATATTGATTGTAGCCATTGAAATCGCTTCAATTGGCTCTATTCCATTTTTAATCGCGATATTGATATTATTGTCTATATGGCCAATTTTTCTGATATCGCTTGGATGAAGATCATCCGAACAAAATAAAATTTTGTGATAGAAACTCTTGTTTAAACTCGGTAATAAATCAGAGACATTCTTGGTCTGAGATCCTTCTCGCAAGTGAACATACATTCCTCTTTTTATCTTTTCCAACAATTCTTGAGGGGTCGTGCATTCATGATCAGTTTTAATCCCGGCCAAGACATAGGCATTTAAATTTTTACCTTCAACACCTGGCGCATGACCATCAATAACGCCTTGAGAAAAATCTTCAATCTTTTCTAAAACATCTTCCTTGCCATTGATCGCTCCAGGATAATCCATCATTTCACCCAAACCGATAACTTTATCATGCTTAAGGTAGTCTTTAATATCTTTAGCCAAAAGTCTCGCTCCTGAAGTTTCATATTCAGTTGAAGGAACACATGAAGGTATCATCATAAAGACATCCAAGGGCGATTTTGCACTTGAAGCAAGCATAAAGTCGATTCCATTTTTCCCACAAACATTAGCTATTTCATGGCAATCAGCAATCACCGAGGTCGTCCCTCTAGTCATAACGGCTTTAGCATAATTGCTCGGAATCAGCATGCTGGATTCAATATGGACGTGACCATCAATAAAACCAGGAGCTATATAATACCCCAAGGCATCAACTTCTTTTCTGCCTGAATAATCGCCAATGCCGACAATTACGCCATCACAGATGGCGATATTGCCCTCATCAACTGTCTTGGAAAAGACATTGATTACCTTGGCGTTCTTGATGATTAAATCAGCCAAAGCTTCGCCTTTAGCGACTTTTAACAGTTTTCTTTTGTCCAAAATAAACCACCTCTTAAAGATTCAGATTTTCAATAAATTCCCTCAATAAATTTAAAGCCACAACTTTACGATATGCTTTATTTGATCTTTGGTCGTCAATTGGATTGATAACTTTTTCATACCAAGAAACAATGGTTTCTTGCATTTTCTTGATATCTTCAACTGTATTTGAAACAATCTTCTTTTCAATTTCTAGGTCTCTAACTACAGTTACGTTGACTGCTCCAAAACTGACTCGAAAATCCATTATCTTTTTTCCTTCAAGTTTATAAGCACCTGCAAAAGCAACTTTGGAAATTGCATCTGATAATCTAGGTCCAACTTTTTTAAAATAAGCTTGGTCAAATTCAAACTTCGGAATTATGATTTTTGATATTAACTCATCTTTGGCAAGTTCAATTCTTCTTACTCCGGTGATAAAATCAGAAACTTTCATTCTCCGTAGATGATTCACGGACCGGATTTCAACTTCTGAATCGAGCAAGTACAAAGTCACAAGCGAATCGCCTGCAGGAGAGGCGTTGGCAATATTGCCAGCCAAGGTAGCGGTGTGCCTGATGGCCGGTGAAGCCATTTCCAAAATGGTCTTTCGTAAAATTTCAGGAACTATCATGGAATCCATGATTTCTTCCAATGAAACAGCTGAGCCGATATAAAGATATTGATCATCTTCATAGATTTTTTTCAATTCATCAATTTGAAGGATATAGCAAATATCCTTTTTATATCCGATAGGAAGTTGTGAAGGAGCACGGTTTTGAATCAATACGTCAGTACCGCCCGCAACAACCTTCAAATCGAAATCATTGAGCAGTTTCAAACATTCTTCTAGCGTTTTTGGCAAATATGCTTTTACCATAAACCTTCACCTCGCTTGATGGCTAACTTGACCGCTTCAACTATTAAATTGTAGCCTGTGCAGCGACAAAGATTACCAGAAAGACCGATTTTGATTTCAAAATCAGTCGGATGAGGGTTTTTATTCAACAAGCTCTCTGTAGCAATAATCATTCCCGGAGTGCAAAAACCACATTGAACACCACCAGCCTCGGCGAAAGCCTCTTTGATTGCCGCATATCTCTTGGTTTTCGAAAAACCTTCTATCGTCATTACTTCTTTACTGATGACATTTGCCAAAGGTGTCGAGCAGGAATTGACGATTTTGTGATTCAACAAGACAGCACAAGCACCGCATTCGCCCTCGCCGCAACCTTCCTTCACTCCGGTAAAGGAAAAATCATCTCTGAGCACATCCAACAACCGACGATTCAAGTCGGTATCGATTTCTACGAACTCTTCATTCAATTTAAAGTTAATCTTTGCCATAGTTCACCAACTCCATGATGTATTCCGGTGTAACGGGAATCTTATACACTTGTCGCTTGATTGCTTGTTCAATCGCTTTGGCGACTGCTGGAGCACCACCTACAAGCGACAATTCTCCAACACCTTTGGCTCCATAAGGGCCATAGGCATAGGGATTGTCAAATAAATAAGTCTCCATCGGCGGCATATCCATCGCCGTCGGAATAATATAGTCTGTCATGTTTTTTTGCATGATTTTTCCATCTTTATGATTCATGACTTCGAGATACCCATAAGCCAATCCTTGAGCCAAACCTCCGTCTGCCTGAGCGAAGACCATTCTTTCATCAATGGCTTTCCCGACATCATAAACTGACCAAGTCTTGTTTAATTTTACCTGATATGTAAAAGGATCAACCTCAACCTCGACAATATTTACGCCCCAAGAATATGCCGGATAAGCATCACCAGTAAAAGTTGCTTCATCGAACTCGATGTAGGAAGGTTGTTCATATACTTTTTCAACAATAAAGTTTTCTTCAGAAAATCTGTCTTTCATTTCTTTAGCACATCTAGCGACAATGCCACCAACAATCATCATCGTTCTGGAAGCGACTGTCGGACCAGAGTCAGGCACGTAATCCGTATCCGGATTATTGAAAATAACTCTTTCAATCTCAATATCCAGGATATGCGCAACAAGTTTTCTGAAACTGGTTTTTACACCTTGACCCATATCCACAGCAGCTATCAATATCTCTACTACGTCACCTTGTTTCTTGAGTTTGACCCGAGCTTTGATATGATTCTTTTCTCCCGAACCGGTGAAACCACAGCCATGGAAGAAAACACTCATGCCGATGCCCTTATAACTATCTTTTTGCTCATATAGTTTTCTTTTGTTTTTATAATCTGAGACTTCCATTGCCTTATTAATCATATCATTCAATAAAATTGGATCGCGATACAATCCCATAGTCGATGTGTAATCGCCTTGTTTAGCCAAATGCTTCAGTCTAAACATAAACGAATCATTCCTGATTTCTTTAGCAACGTGGTCAATGAACATCTCAATTGCAAACATCATCTGTGGCGCACCGAATCCTCTGAACGCTCCATTGGGAACTGTATTCGTCCTGAATACATCACCCCGTACATCAAGATTGTCAATTGTGTAAGCACCGCTCGAAGCTATCAAAGCTCGGGATAAAACCACACCGCTCAAACCGATATTCGCCCCGCCGTCAAG
>JAVEWC010000069.1:0-5017 GCA_034004745.1 Candidatus Izemoplasmatales bacterium
TAAGTTGCAACAAAAAAGTCAAAGAAAAAATCGATAGGACTTTTAGGCCAATTTTGCAAGGAACTCCAGAAAAGTATGCAGAGATAGTTCACACCATGGATGGAGATTGTCCATTGCATAAATTAGACGGCTATTGTCTTTTGCACGAAACCTGTGGTGAAGAAGTGTTGCCTTGGGTATGCCGGTATTATCCGAGAGGTCCAAGAATAGATTATGCCCATGAAGCATCATGCGCCAACAGCTGTGAAAAAACACTTGAACTCCTTTTTGAAAACGAAGAAAAGATAACTTTTGAGACAAAAGAATTATCATTTTTGATGACAAAACCAGCAAAACTGCCTGATCAAGAACATAAAAATCTCTATCATAAAACTAGAACAGAAATATTTACAATTTTAACGAATAGAGACTATCTTCTTTATGAAAGAATTATTCATCTTGGCAGATATCTCAAGGCTATCGAAACCAACATTGACGTAAAGTATGGGGATTTGGATTTGATTATCAACGAACATGATGAATCTGTCGATGAAAGTTATCAAATTCTTTGGGAATTGCTTGATGATTTTAATGGCAGATATAAAAGACTTTCCGAACAACTTGATGAAGCTAAAAGCTTTTATTTATTAAAGGATGTAAACGCTACTTATAAGCAAGCTAGAGATAAATTTGATCAGACAATCGTAAAGCATGAAATTTGGTTTGAAAAAATGCTGATTAATGATTTATTCTTTAAACAATTTCCTTTCCAGAACAATTTTCAAAGTTCTGATCAATATCTTGCACTCTGCGGAACTTATGTGTTGTTGAGGTATATTTCCATTAACTTAATGTATGACAAGTCTACTTCGGAAGACTTCATCGACATCACTTCAAAAAGCTTTACAGTCATCAGCCATTCGGAGTTTGACAAGCTTTTGGCGAGCTTAATGAAGCGTTACAACCTCCATGATTCCGACAACTTAGCCAAAATTATGCAATTTTAATTTATTTTTTCATTTTTGAATAAAAATCCTTGCAAAATTTTTTATTTAGCGTATTATGGTATATAGCACGATATAAATGTTAATAAATTTTCTTTGAAGTTACATAAGTTACCTCAAAAGTTATTAAGCAATTTGTAGAAGTGAAATATTAATAGGAGGTAACAAACATGACTGGTAAAGTTAAATGGTTTAACGCTGAAAAAGGTTTCGGATTTATCACTACAGCTGATGGTAAAGATGTATTCGCACATTTTTCTCAGATTCAAAAAAGTGGTTTCAAAACCTTAGAAGAAGGCGAAGCTGTAAGCTTTGACATCACTGAAGGACAAAAAGGTCCTCAGGCTTCAAATATCGTTAGTTTATAATTAAAATATTTGAGACTTAAAAGTGAAGAGAAATCTTCACTTTTTTTGTTGTTTTTTATTTTTTTCTCCGTAATCAATTGCTATTTTAATTTTCAAGGGGTATGATTGAAATAGAGTTACAATTGAATAATTATGGAGGATAATTATGGCTAGGAAAAACATATTGGTTTTCTTTTTTTTATGTATGATAATGTTTATTCTTGCTGGATGCGGTTCGAAGACTACTACCTTAACTGACCAAACTACTAATCCTGTCACAGAAGAAACTTCAACCGATTCCCAACTGACATTGAAGTTGAAGGCAATCTACAATTTGGCCGTGGAACAAGCGGATTTCAACGGCACCTATGAAGAATGGCTTGAAACTGTAAGAGGACCAGAAGGTATCCCTGGTGAAGACGGAAGAGAGATTGAACTTCAGGTTGCATCAGGAAATATCCAATGGCGTTATGTTGGCACTTCAACTTGGGCAAACCTTGTCTCTTTGGAATCGCTCAGAGGTGAAGCTGGTATCTCTGGAAAACAAGTTGTCTTCAGAATTGACGGCGACTATATTCAGTGGCAATATCAAGGAGAAGACGCTTGGAATAATTTGATTGCAATAAGTCTATTGATGGGGCAAAACGGAAGAGAAGCAACTTTCAGAGTTGGTTCAGGTTATTTGCAATATCAATATGAGGGAGATTTAGTCTGGACTAACCTTATCGAATTGGCTTCCTTGATTGGCCCGCAAGGCTTGCCTGGACAAGAAATTGAGTTGAGAGTCAATGACCATTTTTTAGAATGGCGTTATTCGGGCACAGAGGTTTGGTATCTGCTTTATGATTTAATGACTCTAAAAGGACAAGATGCAGCGTTTCCTGTTATCACAATCAGTGAAGATGGATATTGGGTAATTGATGGCGTTGTTCAAACCCAAAAAGCATACACTTTAGACAAATTCACCGTGACTTTCGATACTTTGGGTGGTGAGATGCCTTTAGAATACCCCGAAACCATTGAAGTTGAAAAAGGAAATTCCGTCAATTTGCCAATACCTACCAAGGATGGTTATGTCTTCATGGGTTGGGTAACAGGGTATACGATCAATGACACCTTATTCAACAGTTATCTACCTGTTACAAAAAATATGAATTTGTACGCTGAGTGGTTAGTGGATCAGGAAATGATTTATGATTTCTTTGAAATTGTCAATCAAGACCATTCCTTCAACTATAACTTGAATGTCGATTTTACGAATGGCACAGATTTATATTATTTCGATATTGAACAATACTATTATTTCTATAGTTCAGCAGTTATGCCGTTTGATTATTTGGAAAGTCATACTGCTCACCAATTGCCATATATGTTTTCATCTACAGTAAACACCCTTAGATATACTCAATATGACGCTATAAATGATACTCATGTTCAGGCAACATCAAATAACGGAATCTATTGGAATTTCAATCGTTACGAAAATTATGAATTATATGATCATTTCTTGAGTGAAGTTGACCCAAGTTTGTTTGTCATGCGACCAGAAGGGTTAATATATGATTATCAAGGCGACACCAGCATATTCCATGAGCCATTCTTAGCAGTTTTCAGCCCACTGGGACTGGAAATCACAAACGCTATAATTTATTCTGAAGAATCTTGTGTTCTTGATTTACTAAATAAAACACTGACATATTACGCGGTTGGAGCGAACGACATTCCAGTGGTTGGAGAATCTAATTTTGTTTTCTCTGCTGTTTTCCAATTTAATGATCTCGACATTTCCGCTGCGACAATTCCATTCGAACAAATGAAATTGGCAGTTGAGGGCAGTTTGGATTATGCAATTGAATCCAAGTATCAAGAATGCAACATGGAGTTCGTTTTACCAGACTCTTTATCGAATTTTGAAACATTGGTTTTGGATGCTCAAAATAATATTATCCTCGCCACCGATTTACTGAAATTGACTGACTTTTATTTGACTGATTTGGCAGCAGTTCAAGATTTCTACTTTGAATATGATGAAATCGCCATGATCAAGATGGATATCATCAATTCGATGAATCAAATCTTGCAGTACAATATATCTAATGCAACAGAAGAATCAATAATTGAAATGAATGCAGTGTTTGACCAATATGAATCTGCAATACTGGCTTTGAACGAGTTCGATATCTATGAAAACTATCACTACGATATTTATGATGATTTTCTTGAGGCGGTTAACAATGCATACTTCATAGATTTGGAAAAATATATTTTTATTAAATATCGTAATTCATTAGCCAATTCATTGAATTACTTCAATTCTTTCACTTCAGAAACCTTCACGTATTCTTCGGAACGGGAAGAATATTCTGCTTTAGTTTACAACTGGCAAGACACTCTTAAAGAAGAGACAAATATGACTGACTTACAAGCTAGTTATGAACAGGCTATCCTGGAAATAACCGGGTTTACATATGCCATGTCTATTCCTCCGGGTTATTTCTATTTCAGTACTGATGATTTGCTACACCTGCTTTCTCAATATAACTATTTATTGTTGGATCCGGATGAATACTTAATTTTCATCAATTCTTTAACTGAAGATATGTATATGTACACCGATGTTAATATGTGGGTGTTATCAGCGTTGGACGCAATGAAATTATCGCAACAATTCATTATCAATTCCTTAATGATATCGCAAACTCAATTATTGAATGATTACGTAGCGGAACTTTTAAGTTTAGTATCGAATGAAGATGGTATTGCTTTAGAGGCTGATTATGATAAATTGTTATTGTCGTTACCACAATGTTTATCAGTTTTTGATTATCAAGATATACTAGAAGCTTTCTATGAAAATAGTAGTAAAATTCCTTTTGATCCTTGGCAAATCACCAAATTTGAAGTAAGAGAACTCATCGAAGACGAATATAATTATTTGCTTTTGACCGCATCGGAAACTTCCGCAGGTTTATTGGCAGCGGATTTGGAAGATTTTTATCAAGCACTTGCTTTGTTGGCAGTTGATGACGCAGTAGGTCTTGAAAACATAAAAACAAATACTTTAGCTGCTTTTGCTTTTGATTATGAATCGATGCCTGAGTTTGAAATACTATATTCGACTAAAGAAGAGTATCAGGCAAGATGGGAAGAATTTTATCTGGCGGGATTACCATATGTTGATTTGGAGGCACAGCCGCTTATGGTTCTCGAAAGCATCTACTTGCAGTATCGCCATGCAATCCGTTATGCGACAAACTTGGCGACAATTGTTGACAATTATACAAACGGAGTTTATGATTTTATTTTTCTGGAATATTCATATTTGCCATTTACCGCTTTGATGGACGATTTGATTCAAGAACTGACTAATTACGTTGACGCTTGGTATTGGGAATATGATTTTATCGATGCAACTCAAGTATATGAGTACCTATCATATTTTGATGAAGATATTTATACCAGCCCGACGCCTTATTATGCTTATGGGCTTTACGAGAATTATAAATCTACGATTGACGAGATGATTTTAACTACCATGTATACTTATTATCAGAACGTTTTATATGACGCATATCTAGATTATTGGCAAATGATTGATGAAATTTATCACACCGAATTGGATATGATCCATTTTGAGCACGACAATTTGTTGATGTATGTTAAAGTTTGGGCTGATTTCCAAGAAAT
>JAVEWC010000070.1:0-2999 GCA_034004745.1 Candidatus Izemoplasmatales bacterium
GGAATACCGCTATTGCCATACCTAAAATCATCGATAATGACAATTGGAAGTTTTCCAGCCATTTTTGATTTTTCTTGACGACAAGATAATCAAAAAAGGCCATGAAAATAAAGGAAGATACAAAGACGATCAAAGGCACGTAAGTTGTCCGGTCCAATATCACTCCGGTATAGGCCCCATCAACTACTTCTCTTACTTCATAATTGATCATCTTCGCAAAGGCATCGCCGAAATATGCAGCAATCATCCCGATAAAAACAGACTGAAAGATTAAATTCGCAAATGATTTTTTATCATTAGGTTTAACTTTATCAATAACTTTTTCTTGATACTTCTTGAAGAAGAATAAAGCAAATATCGCACCCCAAATAATGGCTATGGTCATGACAAAGGCTATTGTCACGAAATTCTCCACTGTCAAGGCACTGACACTGACGCCTTCAGCGGCGACGCTGACAGCCATCAATTCATAATGCAGGGCTCCCAGAACCGACAATCTGATCCAGGGTAGCGGCACTCCTAATAACCCTGCCATCGTGATAACCCCAATAAAGATACCGATTGAAGGCAGAACGGAAAAACTAACACTGGAAATAATTGTTTTCTTTAAATCTTCCTTGGGCATTTCCAGTTCTTTTGCCCTTTTATAGGCCTTATACGCAAAAAACAAGGAACCGGCGATGATAAAGAGCGTAACTAAACCGCCCAACAAATACATCCACCAAGCTTCCTTGACTGTCATTACATCACTAGCTGCTAAAAACCTTGTCATATAATCTCCTCCTCCATTAAAGTTATTTTACTTTAATTACCCAATAATTACAATGTTATAAAAGAAAATTACAGACTATTTGTCTGTAATCACTTCTTTATTTTTGCATCGTCAATTTCACGATGGCAGGTTGATAATTGAACTCAGCAGCTTTACGGTAGTACTCCTGCGCTTTGACATAGTCTTTCAACTGCCCGAGCAAGCCTTCGTCATAGACTTTTGCCAAAAGATATAGTCCTTCCCCATCAGCTGGTTTTTCACTGGCTTTCTTAAGCCAATAAAGTGCTCGCTTCGGTTCTCTTGTCATTAAAATCTCGTACATCCTGACCATGGCTTTGGCAAAATTCCTCTCCGCAGCCGATTCATAATAATAACGTGACACTTTCGGCGACGATTCACTGAAGGATGGATTTGCATACATCTCACCCAATAAATATAAAGAATAGAGGACGTTCACGTCTTGGCTCAAAGGATTTTTGATGTAATCGATCAATAAATCTTTGATAATATTGAAGTTTTTGTCAACTTTTCTTCTACCCGCCTTGTTAGAATTTGTTTCATCATAAATTAATTGCGCTAATTTATATTTGGCACCGACATTACCTAAAGTAATGGCTTTTTCAAAATTTCTCTTTGCCAAATCGGTAGATCGTTCAGTACCAATCGCCTTATCATAAAAAATACCCAGCCAATAAAAAGCACCTGAATTGTTCATTTCCGATGCCTTGGTCATAAACTGCAAAGCCAAAACATCAGTCGCATTCTTAATCTGTTTGCGGTAATGGAGTAACCCCAGATTAATCAAGGCATCCTCGTCATTGCTCTTGGCTGCTTCCAAATAAAAATCTCTAGCTTTGGCATAATCCACTTCCAGGCCCTTACCTAACCGGTACATATCGCCAAGAGCGTTCTTGGCTTTGGGATGATTGCGGTTGGCCGCTATCACCAAATAGTCCCTCGCTCTTTCATAATCCAAAGTGACGCCTTGGCCGTACATGAAACTTACGCCCATGCCAAAATACCCGTCAACCTCGTCTAAGCCATGAAGTATCTTGAAATACTTGACTGCCTTGTCAAAATTGATCTTGACAATCTCATTGCCATAATAATAGGCATAAGCAGTTCTCATCAAAGCTCCAACGTCATCCAGTGAAGCCAACAATTCGTCATAATAAAACCACATTTCCTGACGATACAAGGCTGATTTCTTCTTTAAGTATGCGTGTGGTTCATTATATAAATCCTTAAGATAATTTATCGCATTGATGTTTTTGTTGATGGCGGCTTTATCCAAATGGAAAAAGGCTGATTCAAAATCATTTTTTATTGATTTGCCTTCCAATAACAATTTACCCAACAAAAACATACCTTCGGAATTATTGTTCTGTGCAGACAGTTCAAACAACGACTTAGCCTTTTCTTCATTCTTGCCGACGCCGATGCCATGAAGATAATATTTTCCCAATAAATGATAACTTTCGATTTCTTGCAATTTCATCGCTTCTTCAAGCATCTTGAAAGCTTTCTTCTTGTTCTTCTTGACGCCTTGTCCATGCAAATTCATCTCCGACAATTTGACATAAGCCAAGCCATATCCAGCTTCAGCGCTTTTCAAATAATAATTGAAGGCGTCCTTGACATTGTTTTTAATTAAGAAATATTTTCCGACATTGAATAATCCGATGGAATTGTTTTGATCTGCAGCTCGTTTATAATAAGTGAAGGCTACTTCAATATTCTTATCGACGCCTTGTCCATAAAAATATTGATCGCCAATATCATTTAATTCTTTGGGTGTCATTAAATTTACCATTTATCAATACCCCCTGATCTCTTTTAAAGCCTTGATTGAAGCTTCGTGACTGGATAAAGCACCGAGTTCATAATACCTCGCTGCCAAAACATAGGAAGAATCGACACCTTCACCATATTCGTAAATTTTACCAATCAAAAAGTAAATTTGGGCTTCGTCATAACTTTCGTATTTTTTCAAGATTTGAAAAGCTTTGAAAAGATCCTTCTCAACACCCAAACCAAGTTTATAAACATCATGCATCGTAATGATGGCCGGAAGGTATTTCTCACTGGCTGAAGCTTCCAAATACGGCCAAGCTTCTTCAATAAAACCCTTATCTACCAAAGCTTTTCCTGCCTGATATACCTCTTGAGTCGTTCTGATGTCATTCTTGCTCTTGGTACCGATAATCCGGAAATGATTCATCGCTTC
>JAVEWC010000070.1:3099-4991 GCA_034004745.1 Candidatus Izemoplasmatales bacterium
CATCCACTTCTTTCTTTACTATTAAGTATATCATAAAACTATTTCTTTCAAACTGCAATCCAGCAGAGAATAGAGAAATAATTTTATCGGTTTATGCAATTTATCATGCAAATAATTATAATATCCCCTTAACTGCTTTTCATACGCCGGATCATCGATATTCTTGAGCTTAAAATCCAGGCAAATTACTTTTTTTTCATCGATAATCAATAAGTCGATGACACCGTTATAAGTAAGTTCATCACTTTCTTGATAAAACTCGTATTCTTGGAAGAATTCAGGAGTCTTCAAATCCTTCATGAGCTTACTGTCAAACAAGTGTTCAATTGCCTTTTTTAAATTAACAGGAAAATCAACGATTGATTCTTGAAGATTATGATAATCGATTTTTTCCAGGAACTCGTGATATTTAATACCAAGTTCAACTGCCGATTTGACTTCATCTTCGATTATAAACGTCATTTTCTTTGAATAAGAAATCTCTTCCAACTTCTCTTGATCGAAATCAAAACTATCAAACCTCAACAATTCTTCACCATTATCCAATACGGGTTGATGAACTGTCTTTTCATCAATGACAAGTTCCTTGACTAAATCATAGGAAATGCCCTGAGTTCGATAAATTATGTCCTTGAAACTGCTGAAATCATTTTTGTTTTTCTCAATCAGTTTTTCATCATAGTCGCTGATCAAGACCAATCGATTTATAGCTCTGGTCATTGCGACATACAAGAGTCTGATTCTTTCTGATAGATTTTCTCTATCCACAGTACTGAAGAACAGTTTTTGCAAAAAGTTCGGATAGAATCCCTCTTCATAGGATTTCGTCATGATACCGTAATCCTTGTTGAAAATGAAAGGTGATTTATTTTCCTTGTTGACGAATTTCTTATATAAACCAATAAGATAAACCACAGGAAACTGCAAGCCTTTGGATTTATGCATCGACATTAGTTTTACAGCATTCACCGATTTTTTCTCTTGTGAATATTGAATATCCAAATCTTCAGAATCAATGACAAGTTTTATGTATTGAATCAAATCCTTGAAAGTATAGCCTTTAAAACTTTTAACCTTCATCAAGAAAAAGTCCAATTTTTCTTCTTTGTTCTGAGGATTGTCTAAATCGGCAATTTTACGATAAATATTGGTTTTATCATAGATGGTTTCGACTAAATAATTGATTGGCAAATCCCAACAATTCAATATGATGAAGTTTATATCATCAAAAATCTGCTTGAGCGATGGATAAGCGTTCAATTTATCCAAATCTTTAATATCATCACATCTTTCATTGATGAAAAATTTGGCAATCTCCTGATCTTTAATCTTGTAAACGAATGATCTTGCGACTGCATAGAGCGAGGTCTTGAAGTCGGACTTAAAACTGTCTGCGTCTTTAAAGCAGTTGATCAACTGCAAATATTGAAACAGAAAATTGATTTCATCCGATGAGGTGAAAGGTTCATCATCATAAATATCAATCGGAATATTATATTCCGAAATGATTTGTGCGGTTTTCAAGAAATCGCCTTTATGAGCGACCAAGATCGTGAAATCGGAGAACTTCAGTTCTCTTTTCACTTTTGCGTTCAGATCATAGATCAAATTTTTTTCCCTGAACTTTTCCAAAATATCTTGTGCTAGAAGATGAGCTTCAATCTCCGGTTTCTTCAGGTTTGGATAATTTTCCGCTACCTTCTCCAATTCATACAATCTAATATCTAAGGCTTCTTTTTCATGCAAAGGAAAATCAGCCGCAAAGCCGCTGATCAATACTTGCTCCCCTTGGTAATCGACACCACCTTTACACTTGGTCATCACTTTTGTAAAGATTCGGTTTATCGAACTCAAAACAAATTTATTATAACGGAAGTTTTCTTGCAAAAAAA
>JAVEWC010000071.1:0-4953 GCA_034004745.1 Candidatus Izemoplasmatales bacterium
ACTGCCAAATCATTATGAGGTAAACCACTACCGGAAAATATCGGTAATTTCTGACCGCGAATAAGTGTCGTCAATCCATCAATACTTGATATACCGGTATTGATATAGTTTTTTGGATATAGTCTTGAGACCGGGTTAAGAGGTTCGCCATTGATGTCGCGATATTCATCAACATAAACAGGACCCAAATCATCAATCGGAGAACCGATACCATTGAAAACACGACCCAAAACATTCTTGGACAAACCAATTTCCATTGGTTTTCCGTTAAATTTTATTACTGTATTTGTCAAAGATAAATCTCTGGTGCCTTCAAAGACCAGAATGGCTGCGAGATCACCGGTGATTTCAACAACTCTACCATGTCTTAC
This sequence comes from Candidatus Izemoplasmatales bacterium, assembly GCA_034004745.1. GTDB lineage: Bacteria > Bacillota_I > Bacilli_A > Izemoplasmatales > Hujiaoplasmataceae > UBA2289. Next base: position 372 of record JAVEWC010000071.1, read on the forward strand.
AGTTCCGTTCTCCAATCTTATTTCAACCATTTCATCAAAACCGATGCCTTTGACATTATCAAGAAAGATTAAAGGTCCGTTAATTTCTTTTAATCCTATGTATTGCAGATTCATATTCCGGCCTCCTTATCTAATCTGACTCAATGATTCGTCAATAATTTTATAATATTCCTCGAACATGTCCAAATTATCGTTCGGTATATCATATTTAACTTTAATTATTTTTTCAAAAATATTGCTTCTTTGCAGTAAACTAAAAGCTTTGCCTTCTTTTAAAATATTAGAAGCTGATTTTTCCAAATATAAGATTAATTTCATCATTCGAAGTTGTTTTTCCAACGGAACGAATGTATCGTCCTTATGGAAAGCGTTTTGTTGCAAGTAGCCAACTCTGATTACTCGGGCAATTTCTAAAACTAACTTTTGGTCATCAGGCAAAACGTCTTTACCGATGAGTTTAACAATTTCCATCAATTTGTTTTCTTCCGCCAAGATAGTAATGAATCTTTGTCTTGATTCCAAAAAGTCAGTACTGATATTTTTATTGTACCATTTACTTAAATCGCCAATGTATTCGGAGTAACTCAGATTCCAGTTTATGGCTGCATAATGTCTGGCATAGGCCAATTCTTTATCCAAAGCCCAAAACGCCCTTACAAATCGCTTTGTATTTTGCGTTACCGGTTCTGAAAAATCGGCTCCCTGTGGTGATATAGCCCCTACAATAGAAACGGAACCCGATGAATCGCTCAAAGTATTAACATATCCTGCTCGTTCGTAGAATTGGGAAATTCTGCTTGGTAAATAAGCAGGAAAACCTTCTTCGGCAGGCATTTCTTCCAAACGTCCACTAATTTCTCTTAAGGCTTCAGCCCATCTGGAGGTCGAATCCGCCATTAAAGCGACATGGTAACCCATATCACGGTAATATTCAGCTATTGTAATGCCTGTATAAATGCTGGCTTCTCTAGCAGCTACTGGCATATTTGATGTATTGGCAATCAGTACCGTTCTTTCAATTAACGGTTTGTTGCTTTTTGGGTCTATAAGTTCGGTAAATTCATCAAGAGTTTGAGTCATTTCGTTTCCACGTTCGCCACAACCAATGTAAACGATGATGTCTGCGTCACACCATTTTGCGAATTGATGCTGCATCATTGTTTTTCCTGTTCCAAACCCTCCAGGAACAGCTGCACTACCACCCTTGGCGATTGGGAATAAAGTATCGATGACTCTTTGACCGGATACCAATGGAATAGTCAGAGGTAACCTTTTTGCGATAGGTCTCGGTTCCTTGATTGGCCATTTTTGATACATGTTTAGATTATGGATTGTATCATTCTTGTCTTTTACTTGAACTACTACATCTTCCAAACTATAATGCCCATCCGGTTTAGCCATAATCACCTCACCAATGACATCCTTTGGAACCAAAAGGCGATGTTCAATCAATGAAGTTTCTTGTACAACAGCGAATATTTGGCCAAAACGGATATAATCTCCTGTTTTTACCTTCATCTTTACATTCCATGTTTTCTTCATATCCAAACAATCGACATTTGTTCCCGGTTTGATATAAGCTCCATTGGCTTCAAAAATTGAATGTAAAGGACGTTGGATTCCATCGAAGATGTTCCCCAACAAACCAGGTCCTAAAACAGCCGAAATCGCTTCGCCTGAATTATATACTTTCTCGCCTCTCATCAACCCAGTGGTTGATTCATAGACTTGAATTACTGTATGGTCGTCATTAATGGAAATTACTTCGCCTAAAAGTTTTTGTTTTCCAACAAAAACCTTTTCCATTATTTTAAAGTTTTTAGCATTTTTTACTTTAATTACCGGACCGTTAATAGAGTAAACTTCATTCATAAAAACACCTCATATCTCTACTTAGACGCTAAATCAGAATGCTCATAGAACCATAATTGTTTTTCTCGTAATCTAGCATCGATTGTTTCATCGAGCATAATTCCCATTTCATAACAGATTGCGGAGAAACCACCGATTTCTATTTCATTGATTTCTTTTATTTCATAATTTCCTTCGAACTTGTTTTTGATCATGTCAATAGCGACTTTATCGTTTCTTCTAACCTTGAATTCAACCGACTTTTTACCGAAACGTTCGCTAATGCCCACCAATTTTGCATCAATAAACTTAGGATATTTATCACTGCTTACAAACTCAATGCACTTTTTTCTGGCTGCTTCAACTATAGAGTCGAGCAACTCTCTTCTTTTCTTCATTAAAATCCGAGTATACTCGTTTCTGACACGACTTAAATTAGCGCTGAAATCAGCGTTCAAATCATTAATGTCTATTTCCAGATTTCTAAAAACTCTGGAATGAATTTCCGCTTCGATACGTTTGACGTTCTTTTCCTTGTTGTCGGAAATTTCTTTTTTCAAACGATTAATTTCTTCATCTGCCTTTTGCAATATATCACGGGAAAACAGGCGATAAGCGTCATCATTATTATTAAAGTATGGCATAACTCACCTCATAGTTTAACGCCGATGGCTTCACTGACGTATTCGTCGATAGAAGTACCGATTTTTGAAGGACCATGGCGATCTGGAATTTCGACGATTAGCGGTTTTGATCTCTTAAGTTTTAATTCCGAGATGACATCAGGACATAATTCAACCAATTTAGTGGTGATTAATAATATGCCAATCGTCTCGTCATGCAAAATTCTCTCAATTTCCATCAAAACCTTATGTCGGTCATGAAGAACAACGCCTTCTATTCCTACAAGGCGCATTCCCATTAAAGTATCATTATTATCAGTAATCAAAAAGAATTTCATGAAAATCCCTTCTTTTTATAACTTATTGATAATTAAAATTGAAATCAACAAACCGTAGATAGCTACCCCTTCACCCAAAGCAACGAAGATCAATGATTTACCGAAGTTCTTTTCGTTTTCCGAAAAAGCTCCAATAGCTGCCGGAGCTGCTGCAGCAACGGCAATACCAGCGCCTAAAGCTGACATTCCGGTGGTTAAAGCCGCACCAATAAATCCAAGACCTTGCGCAATAGATCCAGCGAATCCAGTTACTTCAGTAACGTCACCTTCAGCTGCGAAGAAAGATAAACTGCTGGATTGCCAGATGAAAACAAATAGGATAAGTGCGAAGAACAAAGACACATGAGTATATAGTCTTGTTTTAGCTGACTTTCTGTTTGCTTTTCCCATAAAAACTTTTACTAAAGGTAGTGTGATCAATACCACTAAAATTAATGGCAGAATAATTTCCAATTTACTTAACATTTTTAAGTCCTCCTAATTAACATTATATTTGAAAGGAATTCCATTTCCTTCAAAGTATCTAGAAAACATTTCGTAAAACTCTAATCTCAAAACTTGAATGCCTACGATTAACCCTTCAAGTCCCATTACAAACAAGTTACCCAAAACCAAAGTGAGCACTTGCCCAAAAACGCCTCCCATCATCTCCATCAAAGTGAAGACAACCAACATCATTCCGGCATGACTCAACACGAACCCGCCGACACGCAAGAAACTCATGGTATTGGTGATGTAAGATAATACGACTTCAAAAGCTTCAAAAAACGCTTCGGTTATAAACCCGCCCACACCATCTGGAAACATTTTGTGTCCATGCATTAGTCTTTCCAAAGGTTCTTTAAACATGATTACCAGAATCGGCAAAATAGCAAAAGGTACAATGAAAAGCGGTTGTAACAAACTGTATCCCGATGTGAACATCAATACGATTGTTACCAATACAAATCCATAGAAAGTCAATCCCGCAAAACCGTTATGTGAGAAGAATGCTTCTGCGTAATGTTTGCGTTTTAGCGAAGTAATGATATTCAATATCATGGCCGCTACTATGAATATTGACCCTAATCCTACTGTTGCTATCAAAAGTGTCATCGTGAAATTTGAATCCATAACGTGAATTGGTTTTCCTGGCAATCCGAAAACATTAGTAAATATCGGTGTTAAAATCTCTTCATTGCCAAAGAATGAACCATAAAGGAATCCGAATATTGCTGAAGAAAGTCCAATCCTCATTCCCACTTCACCAAGTTTCATGCCTTTGAATTTATAAAGCAAGAAACTCAAGACTATCAAGAGAAGTCCTTGTCCCAAATCACCAAACATAATACCAAACAATAAACTGTAAGTGATGGCGACTATTGGTGTCGGATCCATATCTTGATAATTAGGAACGCCATACATTTCCACAAACATTCCGAAAGGTCTGGTGAACCAGTTGTTTTTCAACTTTGTCGGTGGTGTAAGACGTTTATCGTAATCAGGCGGTCTGACTTCAATTTCCACATCAGTCATGTCTTTATAAACTTCTTCAAGTTTTTTGATGTTATTTACTTCAATGAAGCCATTGATATTTATTTTATTTCCCAGCCCGACAACATATTTTTTTGCTTCATAAAGTTTAGCCAAGAATAATAATTCATTCTTTACTTCCGACAACTTGTCCATACTATCTTTAATGATGCTTTGAATATCCTCTTCAATTTCTTGCAGAGACTGTTCTGCAACCTCAATTTCCATTCTCAAGGTTGCTTGGGCACTTACAGGTGT
>JAVEWC010000072.1:0-4894 GCA_034004745.1 Candidatus Izemoplasmatales bacterium
AAAAGCAAAAAAAGAACTTGAAAATCAAGTTCTCGTAATTACTTTCTAAACGGTATATAAAAATGATATCCATCATCCATGATTTCTGCTAATCCGTATAAAGAAGTAAAATCATTCTTCAATTTGTTGTCCTTCATGTATTGGGTGATAGATTTAAAATCATCGCCCATCAGAAAGCTTTCATACTCTGCTTTTGGTACTACAAAATGCAAGAAATCATTATTTTTCAAAACTAAGGCCTGAACCTTGTCTTTACCCTTGACTTCTTCATTGATAGCCGCATAACTCAAATGTAAGGTATTTACCTTTCCGCCTTGTTTTATCACTAAGTCAAAAATAAAATTTCTTTGTGCTGTCACGTTATTTTCCTTAAGAAAATCACTCAACTTTTGATTTGTTGCTTCTCTTTCTTCTCCCATGGTGAAAACCATGTTTCTGATATCCAGTTTAGTAATATTAATTTCCATTGTTTCATCTACTCCCGTTTTTTTTCTATGATAACATTTTTTTCGTGTTATTTTCAATAACTTAATAAAATTTATAACAAAAAAATATAATATATACATGTGATATAAACAAAGAATATTTACCAAAATATTATCAATGTGTTTGTTATCAGTAATTAAGATATGGTATAATTTTGCTGTAAAAATTCTCAGGAGGGTACTATGGCATATTTATTGTTGATTATTGGCTTTTTATTGCTTATAAAAGGCGCAGACATGTTTGTTGATGGTTCTAGCAGATTGGCCAAAGCTTTTAAGATTCCTCCCATCATCATCGGTTTGACAATTGTTGCTTTTGGCACCAGCACTCCTGAAGCCGCTGTCAGCATCTCCGCCAGCATAAGTGGCAGTTCCGGTATTTCTATCGGTAATGCAATTGGATCAAACTTGGTCAATATTTCCTTGATACTTGGTCTAACAGCTTTCATTACACCATTGCAAGTACAGAAAAAAACGATTTTGAAAGAAATACCATTAGCGCTTTTAGCCAGTATCGCTCTATTGGTTTTGTTGTTGGATGTCCAACTTCAAGGACTATCCAGTAATGCCCTATCTCGAAGCGACGGCATTATTTTACTGTTGCTATTTGGAGTATTCTTATATTACATCCTTGAAGTGGCTCTAAAAAATCGAAGTAACCAGGAATACCTCCTTGAACCAGTTGAAGTGAAGGGAACAAAATGGAAAAACCTGATGATACTTATTGTCGGTTTAATCGGTCTTGTTGCTGGTGGTTATCTGGTAGTATATTATGGCAAAGAGATAGCTCTATCATTAGGTATGAGTGAGACCTTAGTGGGCTTGACTATTGTTGCAGTAGGAACTTCCTTACCGGAACTTGTAACTTCAATTACGGCAGCCATAAAAAAAGAAAGTGAAATTGCTCTTGGCAATATCATCGGTTCCAATATATTTAACATCATGTTTATCTTGGGAGCTTCCGCTACCATTAATCCTTTAACCTTAACTCAAAATCTAACTTTCGACATTGTCTTGATGATTTCGCTAACCCTCATTGTTTTGATTTTTTCCTACACACATCAAAGAAAAATCAATCGCCTAGAGGGCTTGATACTAGCGCTTGTATACATAGCTTACCTGATTATTATCATCATCAGAAATTAAAAATTGTCTTATGAGTTGTTCTCATAAGACATATTTTTTTACCTGTTTTTAGCTAAAATATGCACTATCCCAGCAATAATGACTGGAACAATTATCCCAAACAATAGGAACCAATTCTGATTTATATCACGATAAACTTTGAAGAAAAAGAAAAAGAATATAGCAATACCAATCAAGATGATTCCCAAGATAAGATTATTTTTTCTTAGGAAAAAAATGATCAAAAAGAGAATTATGCCAATTGATGCATGAATCAGAAATCCGGAGATATTTTCCCAAACACTATTGCTGGTTTCAAAGACATCGATTGACATCAAAATAAAGAAAAGTGCTATTGCATACAGAAAAATCTTCATGACAAGCAATAATTTTTTCATCGCTATCACCTGCTTTAAATATTGAGGTTTTTGAAAACTAAAATATATGTAGTATCAAGCTCTAAAGTTTAATTATATTATTGTTAGCCGCTTTAAGAAGTCTATTCATGATTGCTTCCTCAAAATTACCCTTCGAGAAGGATAAGGAATAGATGATATCAATTTTCATATTATCCATCTTCCGTAAAGCTGCAAACAAGTTAGAAGCAATTACTTCTTCTTCCAATTCTTCGCCAACTTGATAGACGAACTGAGCCATAAATTGATCAGCTATTTTATTGGTAGATATCACTCCAACTTTTAAACCTTTTATTTCAAACTCTTTAGTTCGTTTATTGATGTAATCGATAACTTTTTTCTCTTCACCCTCAACGATAATCAACTCGCCAACCGGTGCGTAATGTTTATATTTCATTCCTGGAGCTTTGGGAGTTTCTTCACCGATAACTTCTGAATTCATGATCACTTCTTTCGTGAAACCCTTAATCATGGCTTTGGTAATCATTCCTGGCCTCAAGATTACCGGAATTTCTTTTGTAACATCAACCACCGTCGATTCAAGACCTACCTCAGACTTCCCGCCGTCGATGATGATATCGACTTTTCCATTAAAATCTTCCAAAACATGCTCAAAGAGTGTTGCAGAAGGTTTACCGCTGATATTTGCGCTTGGAGCGCAAATCGGAACCCCAGCAATATCAATGACTTTTCTCGCGATTTCATGCCCAGGTATTCTCACTCCAACAGTATCCAATCCGCCAGTGATAAATTCAGGTACTATTGGTTTTTTTCTTAGAACCAAAGTCAGAGGTCCTGGCCAAAAAGCCTGCATTAAGTCCTTTACATAGCCTTGATCGATTTCAACATAATCCAAAATATCCTTAAGGTTGGTGAAATGTATAATCAAAGGGTTATCGCTTGGTCTACCTTTAACAGCGTATATTGATTTAACACCAGTTTCACTCAAAGCATAAGCGCCGATGCCATAAACAGTTTCCGTGGGAAAAATCACATTTTTCCCCGAAAGCAATGTGTTTCTTATATCATCTTTAACGCTTGATTTATCTAAATCCTTAGGTGTATATACTTTTGTATTGATCATATTACTAATCCTTTATTTTGATCTAATGCCATAACATAGTATATCATGATTTTTAACTAAAAACTAAAGACATTACACATTAAATGTGATTAATTCATTCCCAAGTATTTAGTAATTCTTTTTTGGCTAATAAATATAATAATCTTTCTTTTGCTTTTGCATTAATTTCAAACCTAGTTTTTATCTAAAATGTATTTTTTATTTTATCAAATCTAGTTACTTGTATTTGGCTATCAGAAAATATAAAGTGGACACATCAAGTGAGAACATTCTTACTTTAAGTAATACAATTGATAAGGCTTTTGATTATCGATTTAACTATGGATTCTTTTCGATTATAAAACCCGTCCTAGTGGTCGAAACTATTTCATTCTTTAATCTCCAATTTTAGCGTAAGTTTATTGCCTTTAATTGATCTAAAATTTTGATTGAATTCCATTACAATACCCCTATAAAAACATGGTCATATAAACTGGCAAATAAATAACTTCATCTTTTTGAGTCAAATCTTTTGTATGAATGATGTATTTTTTACCAAGCTTGTCTTTGAACTTGTTACTAAACTTGTCCAATGATGATGTTGTATAGTTTTTGCCAGACTTAACTTCAACTGGTGATATTTTAGTTGGTTTAGATTGATCTATGATTAGAAAATCTATTTCCATCGTGTTAGACCGATCTTGATTATCTGCTCTTGAGTAAAAATATAATTTCTTATTTAAGGCAGTAAGCATTTGTGCAACGATATTCTCAAATATCATACCGTTATTAACCTCAAGACGATCTTGTATAATAGCTTTCGCTACCTCTTGATGCATTTCATCATTTTCACTGAATGCTTGAGTTAATAGTAAACCAGTGTCTGCCATATACATTTTGAGTGTTAACCTATCACGATTTAAGGATAATCCGAAATTAGGATCTGATGCATTAAAGCATACATTTGTAATCATGGCTTCATCCAACCATGTAAAAGCATCCTCATAATCTCTAAATCTCGCATCCTTCGACAAAGAACTTAACATAAATTTTTTCTCGTGTTTTGATAATTGACTAGGAATTTCATCAAAAATACTGAGTACTTTATGTTCATATCCCTTAGCATATTTTGAAATATCGTTCTTATATAGTTTTAAGATGTCTCTTTTAATTCGGTCGACTTTTGTATAATCATTGGTACTTAGATATTCCATGATCGCTTGAGGCATACCTCCGATTAACAAGTACTGTCTAAAAAGTTTCATAATCGTTGAATGGATTTCACCTAGAGGTTTTAAAGTTTCAAAATGCTTCTTAATAATAGATATAACATCACCTCTACCAAGCGCCATACAAAATTCTTCGAAATCCAGTGGATACATTCTGATTGCTCTTTCTTCTGAAGGCAGTAAAATACTTTCAACATTACGCTTGATTGATAATAAAGAGCCTGTCTCGATGTAATCAAAACGATTGTCATTCACTAAATGTTTTATCAGTTGTCTTGCTTGAGGGAACAGTTGTACTTCATCGAATACAATAAGTGACTGTCTTTCATAAAGTGTAATTCCAGTGATTGATGTTAGAAAAAAGAAAAAATCATCTAGATTCGATGCGTATCTTTTGAAAAGCGATTTAATTTCATCACTAGCAATACTAAAATCAATTAGTATGTATGATTTGTATTCTTTTTTTGCGAAAGCTTCAACCACTGTGCTTTTTCCAACACGTCTTGCACCTTCGATGAGTAAAGCAGTTTTACCATTTTCATTTTTCCAGGAAAGCAGTTGCTTATATATTTTACG
>JAVEWC010000073.1:0-4893 GCA_034004745.1 Candidatus Izemoplasmatales bacterium
TTTCGTGTATCATTTTGGTAATATATCTTATTTATAAAACTACTTTGGTAAAAGAATAAGCCGCAACTTCTTTTGAAGTCAAAAATCCTTCGCTGTCATAAAAGTCAATGACTTTTGCACTTGAAGATGGATTCCAGATCATCGCGTAAACTTGACCGGTTGAATCTTCATAAATGGTAGCTGTGACACCTACTTGCAGTTCCATCCAAATTTCTGAATTTCTTCTACCTAAAGTTCCAAGAGCGTTAATCATCCAATACGTTCCGGATAATTCCGATGGATAATCGTCATTAAGTATTGAAATAGCTTCCAAAAGGATTAAATATCCAAGATTTTGATATCAGCTAGTCCCTTGATTTCTTTTTCGAAGAAAGTCATGGCTTTTCTTAAATTGTTTTGATGATATGGATAGACTTTTTGATGATTAAGCTTAATAAACTCATTGATGTTTTGCCAATGAGTATAGCCAGCAGTTTTTAATTCTTTATGGCGATTGCTTAAGATGAAATGAATGAATTCTCTACCTTTATAGCGATGATTCTTTCTTTTTCTTCTGCCATAGGCTTCCAGTAAATTCTTCAAATCTTTGGCTGCCCCCACAAAATTTTCTTCCGCATACTTCTTTTCCATGGATGTAATCGAGATGTAGTTTCTGGTGTCGGCAGTTTTTTTCGGTCTTTTAAAAATGTTTTTGATCTTTTCAAAAAATGTCATGTTGATTGTCCTTTCTTTATGCAAATACATTATTTTATTATCATTAATATGATATATGAGTTTTGTTATTTGTGCAAGGCGGCATGAGTAAACTTTAACAATTATTTACTTACCATACTTACCGGTCAGATGTTCAATTTCAATCTCAATGACGGCGGTGATATCAATTTCCTTGGCAATCATTTGTTTTGCTTTATCTTCTGATAGTTTTGAATATTTCTTGATCAATTCCCATAATACTTCTTCAGTAGCTTCAACGACTTTGGCTTTACCAAATAAAGTCAAGCTTTTATATAGTGTATTGAGTTCTTCACCAAGGACTTTAACGTCAGTGTATACCGTAAAAGAGACTTTGTCTGAGAAATTGATGTTATCAATTTTGTGGCCGGTCTTGGCTGAGTGAAAATAGATTTTATCGTTATGATAAACATAATTTACTACTACGGTATAGGGATAACCGTTTTCACTGATTGTTCCCAAAACACCTTCTTGACTATTTTTAAGTAAAGAAAGAGTTTCTGTTTCACTCATCAGTTTATCGTTTCTACGCATTGGTCTGAATGTCATTAAATATCACCTCAATAAAAATCCTATTTATTGTTATTTGCCTTGTTCTTGTTTTGATTGCGACTATCATGTTTTGAATAATTCTTAGGTTCTATTTTACCGGATTTATTGGACTTTTGGGTAAATGTTTTTGGATACTTAGCATTAGGATTTTGGTTGGTTGTTTTAGGTTTTGCTTGATTAACTACAGGTTTTGTTGGATTGTCCGGGCCATAAGAAAAGCGAAAATCGTCAACTATAGGAATTGTCATTTTGATATGACGTTCAATACTCTTCAATAGATTGACTTCTTCTTCCGAACAAAAACTGATAGCTACACCATTCAAACCCGCTCTACCGGTTCTACCGATCCGGTGAATATAGGTTTCCGGAACATCAGGTAAATCATAATTGATTACATGTGACAACTCATCGATATCAATGCCTCTGGCCGCGATATCGGTCGCAACTAAGACTCTTAGATTCTTGGCTTTGAACTGAAATAAAGCTTCTTGACGCGCACCTTGCGATTTATTGCCATGAATGGCTTCTGCTTTGGTTCCGGCCGCCAACAAGCCTTTAACGATTTTATTTGCTCCATGTTTGGTCCTGGAAAAAACCAAAACTGATTTTACTTCTTTTTTGCTTAAAAGATGAACCAACAATTCCATTTTCTTGGCTTTTTTGACAAGGTAAAGCGATTGTTTGATTTTGTCGATTGTTTCTTCCTCAGGAGCGACTCTGACTCTTTCCGGTTGATTCAAAATCTCGTTGGCGAGTTTTAGAATCGCCTCCGGCATAGTTGCGGAAAATAGCATCGTCTGTCTTTTCTTAGGCACTAGAGAAACGATTTTTTGCACATCCTTGATAAAACCCATGTCAAGCATTCTGTCGGCTTCATCCAATACCAAGTATTCAACATTGGCCAAAGTTATTTTCTTTTGTTGGATTAAATCCAATAATCGCCCAGGAGTGGCGATTAGGATTTCTACTCCGTCACTCAAGGCCTTGATTTGTCTGGATTGTGGTACGCCGCCGTAGATGACGGTAGTTCTTAAATTGACGTTTTTACCATACTCTTTAAAATTGTCATGGATTTGTAAGGCCAGTTCTCTTGTCGGTGCCAAGACCAAAGCTTTTATCAACCTAGGATATTGATTTGTTTTCTTTAAAAAAAGGTTCTGTAAAATCGGAATGGCAAAAGCGGCGGTTTTACCCGTACCGGTTTGTGCGCTTCCCAAGATATCTTTTCCTGCCAATAAAAGTGGTATTGCTTGAATTTGAATTGGGGTTGGATCCGTATACTCTTTGGTTATTAATGCTTGTAAAATTGGTTCGACAATGTTTAATTCTTGAAAATTCATTAATTTGTTAATCTCCTTATAATGTAAAGCTTACATACACCTCAGGTAAAGAATAAAAATTGATTCCCAAGAACATACATTTCTTTATACCCATCAATCATACCACAAATGAGGGGAAATGTATGCTTTTATTGTTCGTAAGACCCGGATATTTTTCTTTGAAAACGAAAAAGGAAACGATCGTAATCGTTCCTTTTAAAGAATTGAACATTATTCCTTTTTAAGGAGGTCTAAATACTCACCGACATGAACCATCTTGGTCGGTAACTATTTATTTTCCATTTCAAATTGATTATCTGAACATTTTCATAGATTTGGACGTTTCTGTCAATATAAAAAGGTAAGTTAGGAACGATTTTAGCATTGAGATTAAGACAAGTGGAAAAGCAAGGCCCCAAAAAGATTCTTCTTTTGCCCATTTTTGATTTGGTTTTATCAAAAATATGTCCAATCAATGGATCAATAATCGCATCCCAAACTCTGGCAACCAAGAAGATAATCTCAACCTAGTCAATCGATAGATTTCTTGCCAAAAAGTATACATTAAGAAAATTAACTAATCCTTAAGAAAAGCATTCAGATTATTCAAGATGAATTCTTTTGCATCCTTGGCTTGTTTTGACCACGGAACCATCACGTCGAATGCATGAAAACAACCCTCATATAATTTAAAAGCAACCTTGATTCCGGCTTTCTTTAAGTTTTCCACATAAGTGACGGTTTCATCGAAAAAGGGTTCGATGCTGCCGACAAAAGTTATTGTCGGCGGTAAGTTGGTATAATCAGTTTCTCTTGCAGGAGCGGCGTATTTCGATACTTTGTCTTCAGGAATACCTTCCAGATAAATAGACCAAGCTTTTCTATTGTTTCTTTCATCCCAAACCGGTGCTTTGTTGCCAATCATTGAATTTGTATTCATTCTATCATCAATCATCGGATACATTGGAATCAAACATTTAATTTTGATATCGCCTTTATCTCTGGCATAAAGACTTAAGGCCACTGCCATGCCGCCACCGGCGCTATCGCCACCCACCACAATTTCATCAGGAGAAATGCCTAAATCTTTCGCATTGTCCCTCATCCAAAGAAGCGCTTGATAACAATCGTTTAGCGCTGCCGGATATGGTTTATAAATCCCTAGAGTATAATCAGGAGAAACTATCACATACTCCTTTGCCAAATGTTTGGCCATGGAGATTTTCGCCATTGACGACGACCCAGTTACATACCCGCCGCCATGAACCCAGAAGATTCCCACTTTGGTTTTCTGGTTCTTGGGTTTTTTAACCAATATCTTCATCCAACTGCCATCTTCTCTTTTAAGATAAGTATATTTCCTTAACAGTCTTTTTGAAGGTGATTTTATCTTCATCTTCTTTTTATTCATGGGAATCAAATTGGTAAAGGGGCTATAAATAAATCCAGCTAATCTTAATCCTTTGGCAATTCTCATAATAATCTTTACCATCCTTTTCTAGATGAATTTATAAACATCTTCCATCATTTGTTTACTTACTTCATGTTCCAAGTCATAAACAATGAAAGTAGCATCAATTTTCTTGGATAATTCTTCGGCATAAATCATTGGTACAATCTTATCTCTTGAACCGCCTGTAAGCAAGATCTTTCTACCCGAGAATAAATGATAATTGAGCAAAGGATCAATTTTGGCATATTTATCCAATCTTTTTTTATACTCTTGGTTATTTTCAAATTTATATACTTTTTGCTTGTACTTATAGAATTCCACAAATGAAGGCGAACCAATCAGACTTACAAGAATTTGAATCTTCTTGAAGATGGTGGTCAAATACAAAGCTATAGCTCCGCCCATTGATACTCCCATGACAGCCAAAGACATGTCTTTATTGATTATGTCTTTTTCCAGTAAATGGAAGTATACTTTTTTTGCATCATTTGCGGTATTGATTTCGGTTTCGATTATCAGTTTTTGACGATTTGAGTTGTCCAGTTTCTTATATTCATCACTAATTCTATCACCATGATTTTCCGCATCAAGAATAACCAATAAATAACCCTTTTCGCTTATTCTTTCAATCCACTCGATATCAATCGCATAACGATTTCCATTAAAACCATGGAAGAAAAACATGACTTTGTCATATCCAATATCTTGGTTGTATAAATATCGAAATGTAATCTCTTGATATTTATCTTCTACATTAATAATTTTTCTCATATTCAAAAATCCTTTGGTAAATTGCTTTTATACTCTGTTAGATTAATTATATCACGATTGATATAA
>JAVEWC010000074.1:0-4876 GCA_034004745.1 Candidatus Izemoplasmatales bacterium
GATGATATCGATGATGTTCAAGAAGTTTATCATAACGTTAACTTACCTGAAGAGGAGTAAAAAATGAATCTACCGAATAAATTAACGATGGTGAGAATCTTCATTATCCCATTTATCGTGATAATCTATTTTCTAAGTAAAACCATCGATCAAGCAGTGGCAAATTTAAGTCTCTATATCATGGGAGTGCTGTTTATTGTCGCATCAATCACCGATTACTTTGATGGCAATATCGCCAGAAAGAGAAATATCGTTACAACTTTCGGTAAATTTATCGACCCACTGGCAGATAAGTTGTTGGTGACGACGACGCTGTTATTACTTTCAAATTACTACTATACCAATTTGAATGGAATTTACATGTGGATGCCTTTTTGGGTGGTATTGGTAGTCATTACCAGAGACTTGATTGTCACTTCAATCAGGTTGGTGGCAATGAATGAAGGTACAGTTGTAGCAGCTAAATGGAGCGGCAAATTAAAAACCGCCTTTACGATGCTCACAATCTCGTATTACTTTTTCATCATGCCATTCGGCGGTAATGTTATTTCAATAATCGGGATGATAATGACGATTATCTTCGTGCTTTTGACAATTTATTCGGCTGTAGATTATTTCCTCAAGAGCAAACATTTGATTTTAAAAGAAATTTAAAGAAATACTTAATAATGTCGGTATTATTTAACTAGACTTAAGAAAGATGGGATAAATTTATGGATGACAAAACAAGAGAAAAGAATTTGGAAATTGCAATAAAACAAATCGAAAAAGATTACGGCAAAGGTTCAATCATGATTTTGGGAGAAAATCGAGCTATGGATATTGAGACGATATCTTCCGGTTCAATTTCACTCGATCAAGCCATGGGCGTATTCGGTTATCCTAAAGGCAGAATCATTGAAATCTATGGTCCTGAGTCTAGCGGTAAGACCACATTTGCGCTTCATGCGATTGCGGAAACGCAAAAAGCTGGAGGTTATGCAGCTTTCATTGACGCCGAACATGCGCTCGATGCCGTTTACGCAAAAAACTTGGGAGTCGATATTGATCAACTGATTTTGTCCCAACCTGATACCGGTGAACAAGCCTTGGAAATAGCAGAAGCCTTAATCAGAAGCGGCGCTATCGACATGGTGGTAATCGACTCGGTCGCTGCACTGGTTCCCGAAGCGGAAATCAGAGGTGAGATGGGTGATTCGCACGTTGGCTTACAAGCGAGATTGATGAGTCAGGCAATGAGGAAATTGTCAGGTGCATTATCAAAAAGCAAGTGTATCGCGATCTTCATCAACCAAATCAGGGAAAAAGTTGGCATCATGTTTGGTAATCCGGAAACTACTCCTGGTGGTAGAGCCTTGAAATTCTATGCCTCGATACGTCTTGAAATCCGTAAAGGTGAACAGATAAAAGAAGGCAATGATATCACTGGCAATAAAGCTAAGGTAAAAGTAGTAAAAAACAAAGTCGCTGCACCTTTCAAAACCTGTGAAGTTGACATCGTTTTTGGCAAGGGAATTTCCAAAACTGGGGAAATCGTCGATATTGCCAGCGAGATGGAAATCTTGAAAAAGAGTGGAGCTTGGTATGCTTACAAGGATTCTAAAGTTGGTCAAGGACGGGAAAACGTCAAGAAATATCTGGAAGAAAATCCTGAAGTATACGAAGAGATTTATCAAGCAGTTAAGGCGAATATGCAAAAAATCTGAGAAAACTTTGAGGTTTTCTCTTTTTTTTATCTTATGCAATATATTTGGACTAAATAAGAAATATCTTTTGACTAGAACATTTAATTAATATATAATATAAAGTGAACAAAAATTATTTATAGGTATAAAATCACTTGTCTATATATAAAATTTAATATTGTAAAGGAGATAAAATAATGCCAGACGTGTGGATTATTATTATTTCCAGTTTATTAGGTTTACTTGTTGGTAGCTTACTTGGATTTATTATCAGAGTTGCAGTGGTGGAAAAAGGCTTCCAGACTGCAAAAAATAAGTCGCAGAGCATAATTGACAAAGCAACATCACAAGCGGAAAGAATTAAAAAAGAAAAACTGTTAGAAGCAAAACAAGAGATTTATAATTTAAATTTAGAAAACGATAAAGTTTTAAAGGAAAAGAAGGCTAATGTAGCCGTTCTGGAAAATAAACTTCATCAAAGAGAAGAATTGTTGGAAAGACGTTCTTCTAATTTGGACAAACGTGAACTGAATTTAGATCGTAAAGAAGAAGTTTTAGATCAAAGAAAAGCCGCTGTTGATGAAAAGAACCTTGAATTGGAAAACTTAGTAAAGCAACAAAATGAAAAGTTATTTGAAATTGCCAACTACTCTGTAGAACAGGCTCGCGAAATTATCATGGCTCGCGTAAAAGAAGACATGATTGAAGATATCGATCGTTTTATCCGCGATGAAGAAGAAAAAGCGAAAAACGAGGCTCAGAAAAAAGCAAGAGAAATCATCACGGGAGCAATCCAAAAATTGGCTCAAGACGTTACAGCTGAAACAACTGTCAGCGTTGTAGCTTTGCCAAATGATGAAATGAAGGGTCGAATCATCGGTAGAGAAGGTAGAAACATCAGAACCCTCGAAGCGATGACCGGAGTCGATTTAATCATTGACGATACTCCGGAAGCAGTCGTCCTGAGCGGATTTGATCCAATCAGACGTGAAATCGCAAAACGCTCACTAGAAACCTTGATTTCCGATGGTAGAATCCATCCAGCGAGAATTGAAGAAATCGTTGATAAGACCAGAGTTGAAGTTGACCAATTCATCCGTGACAAAGGCGATGAAGCCGTATTTGAAACCGGCATCGGCAGGGTCCATCCTGACCTTACAAAACTCATCGGCAGAATGCATTTCCGATCATCTTATGGTCAAAATGCCCTTAAACATTCCATTGAAACTGCCTTCTTGGCTGGTAAGATGGCTGTAGAATTGGGCGAAAACGAACTTATCGCCAAACGTGCTGGTTTGTTACACGATATCGGCAAGTCCGTCGACCATGAAATCGAAGGATCACATGTTGACATCGGAATTCAACTAGCCAAAAAGTATCACGAACATGAAGCAGTAATTGACGCTATATCATCTCACCACGGCGATATAGAAGCTACGACTGTCATCGGCGTTATCGTCGCTGCAGCGGACGCTTTATCAGCCGCTAGACCGGGAGCGAGATCCGAATCATTAGAAAACTACATTAACCGTTTGACTCAACTTGAAGAAATTTCCTCTCAAGTTCCTGGCGTTGAATCAGCATTTGCCATTCAAGCCGGTAGGGAAGTACGGGTAATCGTCAAGCCTTCAGAGGTTAACGATGAAAGAGCCCATGTAGTTGCTAGAGAAATCAGAACGCAAATTGAAGAAAAATTAAGCTACCCAGGAACAATTAAAGTCACGGTTATCCGTGAAACAAGAGCTCAAGATATTGCCAAATAGACTTTAATAAGCCTTCCTTCTTAAGTTGAGGAAGGCTTAAATTTATCAAAGGAGAAATAAATTGAAAATCCTCTTTATCGGTGACATATATAACGAATTGGGACAGAAGTCCTTCAACAAGTATTTCGCCCAAGTCAAGAATCAATACAAACCGAACTTCATCATCGTCAATGGTGAAAATATCGAAAAGACCAACGGCCTGTCCGAAAAAATATATAAAGAATACTTGTCTTTGGGAGTCAATGTTTTCACTTTGGGAAACCATGCCTTTTCCAGAAAGGATTTTCAGGAAGTTCTGGACTTGCCCTATGTCGTAAGACCGGCTAATTATGGCAAAAACACACCTGGTAAAGAGTTTGTGGAGATCAAGTACAATGACAAAAAAATCGCCATTATCAACTTGATTGGCAGAGTGTTCATGCATGATCAGACAGATAATCCATTTACAAAGATTGATGAATTACTCGATAAGATTTCCTCCGATTACATCATTGTCGACTTCCATGCGGAAGCAACAAGCGAAAAATATGCGATGGCTTATTATTTGGACGGCAGAGTCGATGCCGTCATCGGCACCCATACCCATGTGCCCACAGCCGATAATATCGTTTTGCCTAAAGGAACGCTTTATATCAGTGATGTCGGCATGACCGGTGCCAAGTACGGAATCATTGGCGGCAATGTCGAGCAGGGAATCAGAAAGTTCATTACCGGCATGCCGGAAAGAGTAAAACCGGAAACAGAATCGATACTGCAGTTCAATGCGGTTTTACTTGATTTATATAACAGAAAAATAGAAAGAATCAACATATTTGAATAGATGGGGAATTTTATGCAAAGACTTAACAAACCAGATCTTTTAAGTGCGAGAAAAAGAACAAAAAATCAAGTAAATACAATTGAATATGAAAACTTCAAGAATATCAAGGATATAGGCAAGGACAGATCATATATCATCCAAACTCATGGCTGTCAAGCCAATGAAGCTGATACGGAAGTAATCAGGGGTCTTCTTGAAGATCAGGGCTTTACACCGGTATCCGTTTTGGAAGAGGCAGATTTGGTGGTAATCAATACTTGTGCCATCAGGGAAAATGCCGAGAACAAGGTCTTTGGCGAACTTGGCAGACTCAAGAGTTTCAAGCGTCTCAATCCGAATATGATCATTGCGATAGCTGGATGTATGCCGCAAGAAGAAGCCGTGGTTGAAAAAATCATGAAGAAGTATAGTCATGTCGATATCGTCTTCGGTACTCATAACGTCAATAAATTCATCGAGTATCTCGATTACGTCATAAGAGAAAAGAAGCAATTGATTGAAGTCTACTCCAAAGAAGGCGAAATCATTGAACATTTACCGCAAGTGAGACAGAACCGTTTCAAGGCCTGGGTCAATATCATGTTTGGGTGCGATGAGTTCTGTACTTA
>JAVEWC010000075.1:0-4836 GCA_034004745.1 Candidatus Izemoplasmatales bacterium
AAGCGACTTTAGCATAGCTATGTAGTCGCTTCTTTTTTTGGATTCTTCCCATGAAATTGATAGTATACCGTTTCAATCCTGCCGTTATAAAGTTTTCTTCTTCTATCCGCAATTCTGCCAAATATTTTTTCAAACTCCATATCCGAAGTAATGACGTAAATCGATAAAGTTTCCAATTTGCTTAATTTTTGGCCAAAAACTTTATAAAGATTCTTAACTTCCTCCAATTCAGAAAGTCTTTCACCATAAGGTGGATTTGTGATTATTACACTATAATCATCAGTAAGATTCAAATCATAAAAGTCCTTGAGTTCAAATTTTATGCAATCCAACACTCCAGCTTCTTCTGCGTTTGCAATTGAAGCGTCGATATTCTCCTGTACATTATCGTATCCTAAAATTTCAATACTAGAAGTGTTATCAATCATAGTTAAAGCTTCTCGTGTCGCTTCTTTCCAAATTTCATTCTCAATCAATGGCCAAGACATAGAGGCGAATTCTCGATATAATCCAGGAGCTATATTTTTTCCAATTAATGCAGCTTCAATTGCAATTGTTCCAGAACCGCAAAAAGGATCGATTAAAACTCTATCTTTATTCCAGAAGCTTAACTTTACCAATGCGGCTGCCAAGGTCTCCTTAAGTGGAGCAATTACTGCATTTTGACGATAACCTCTTTTATGAAGAGCATTGCCAGAGGTATCGATAGTCAAAGTCGCAATATCTTTTAATAACGAAACTTTTACATTAAAAACTGGCCCATCTTCCGGAAACCATTCTAATTTGTACTTAGTTTTCAGATTTTCAACAATTGCCTTTTTTACTATTGCTTGCGAATCGGATATAGAAAAAAGCGTTGATTTCACAGATTGTCCATCGACTGGAAACCTTCCATTTTTAGGGATAAATTCACTCCAA
Source organism: Candidatus Izemoplasmatales bacterium (assembly GCA_034004745.1). Lineage (GTDB taxonomy): Bacteria > Bacillota_I > Bacilli_A > Izemoplasmatales > Hujiaoplasmataceae > UBA2289. The sequence goes on from JAVEWC010000075.1 coordinate 919, forward strand.
TCAATTTTTTTCGTTTTTTCAAAAAGCTCATCAAATGTTATGGCCTTGAACTGAGCCACTTTCAATAAAACTCTATCGGCACACCTTAGCCATAAATTGGCTTTAACAATACCTCTTATATCAGATTTAAAAGTCACTTTACCATTTTCGGTTTCAATGATTTCAAAACCCAGATCAACAAGCTCTCTTTTTACAATAGCTTCAAGACCAAATGTAGTTGTGGCAATCAATTCATATATCTTCATTTTATCATCTCATTTCCAATTTATTATAACAAAAATCACAACAATAAACAATCTAGGTAAAATGAAAGAAAACCTTTTATCGAGGTTGATAAAAGGTTAATCTAAATTATTCAAATTCTACAATCAGATTGACTTGAGCCGAACGAGAAACCAGCTCATGAATTGAACAATATTTAGTTCCCAATTCAGCTGCTTTTTGTAACTTTTCTTTGTCATTAGGATTCTTTATTGTCATTTTCATGTCAACAACTTCAATTATTTTCGAATCAGGATTATTTTTAGATCCACTGACTTCAATCTTGGCGCTTTCAAATTCCAGCCGCATTTTTAAGGCAATGGAAATGAAGGTCGCATAGAAACATGATCCAATCGCTCCAAAAAACAGATGGTATGGATATAAACCATCATCTTGATCTCCTAATTTCGCTATTCCAGTAGGGGAATACAGTTCACCCACATAATTCATGTCCCACTTAAGAACTACTTTATCATACGCCATATTATCACCTCGATGAAGATTATACTACAAAAGTTGGAATATTTCTATTATTTGTTTTGTATTCGTCTGAGTTAAATTTTAGACATTTTGGTGTTTATTTGTAAGCGCTTTAGTGATATAATCTTTATGGGTATTTTTTTTGTATAAACGCAAAATTTAAATAAATTCGGGAGGTAATTTTATGAAACACAATTTTTATGGAAGAAGTTTATTGACATTACTGGATTACACGAAGGAGGAAATTCAAACCTTGTTGCATTTAGCTGCAAAATTAAAAGCTAAGAAGCATGCTGGTCTTGAGTGTTCACCTCTACAGGGCAAAAATGTAGTATTGCTTTTTGAAAAGGATTCAACCAGAACCAGATGTGCTTTTGAGGTTGGCGCTTTAGATTTAGGCATGAATGTTACTTATCTAGGACCTACTGGGTCGCAAATGGGTAAAAAAGAGAGCATTAAAGATACAGCTAGAGTTTTAGGAAGAATGTATGATGGCATAGAATACCGCGGTTATAAACAAGAAACAGTGGAAATTCTTGCCAAATATTCGGGTGTTCCAGTATGGAACGGTTTAACTGATAAATATCATCCTACACAAATTCTCGCTGACTTTTTAACAATTATAGAAAAATTCGGTCATTTGGAAGGCATTAACTTCACTTATTACGGTGATGCCAGAAATAATATGGGAAATTCTTTAATGATTGGTTGTGCAATTATGGGTATGAATTTCACTGCTTGTGCTCCTAATGATTTATGGCCAAGCAAAGATTTAATAGACAAGTGTTATGAATTAGCGCAAGTTTCTGGTGCTAAATTAAAGTTTACCGAAGATATTTCCGAAGGTGCGAAAAACGCTGATGTCATCTATACTGACGTATGGGTATCAATGGGAGAACCTGAATCAGTTTGGAAAGAAAGAATCGAAAAATTAGCTCCTTATCAAGTAAATAGCAACATTATGAAAATGGCCAATGAGACCGCTATTTTTATGCACTGCTTGCCTGCTTTTCATAATCGCGAAACAGCTGTCGGTGAAGATATATATCAAAAATTCGGTTTAAGTGCTCTCGAAGTAACTGAAGACGTTTTTGAATCAAGTCAATCAGTTGTATTCGACGAAGCGGAAAATCGTTTACACACTATTAAAGCCGTGATGTACGCTAGCCTCAAGGAGGAAAAATGAGAAAAATTGTTGTTGCTTTAGGCGGAAATGCGTTAGGGCATAATTCTCAAGATCAAATTGAAAAAGTTAGACACGCTGTCAAACCAATAGTTGAATTGGTTGAACAGGGTAATGAAGTTGTATTGGCACACGGTAACGGTCCACAAGTCGGGATGATTAATTTGGCTTTTGAAACAAGTTACAATGTTTCCAACAAAAACCCAGACATGCCATTTCCGGAATGTGGAGCCATGTCACAAGGCTATATTGGTTACCACTTACAAAATGCACTTCTGACAGAATTAAAAAACAAAGGCTTAAAACAACATGTTGCGACTATTATTACCCAAGTGGAAGTCGACAAGGACGATTCTGCTTTTCAAAATCCGACAAAGCCTATAGGTAAATTTTATGATTTGGAAACGGCAGAAAGATTTACTAAGGAAAAAGGATATATTATGGTGGAAGACGCTTCTCGAGGTTACAGAAGAGTAGTTGCTAGTCCTAAGCCGGTTAACATTGTGGAGTTAGAAATCATAAAATCGATGGTTAAGGCTGGACATTTGGTTATTACTGTTGGTGGTGGTGGAATTCCCGTAATTAAAGAAGGAAATGAATTTATTGGTGTTCCTGCAGTAATTGACAAGGATTTTGCGAGCGCAAAATTAGCTGATTTATTGGACGTAGATATGCTGGTAATTCTGACGGCTGTAAATAAAGTAAAGATTAATTTTAATACTCCTGAAGAGAAAGACTTGGATAATATTACCATCAAGGAAATCGATGATTTGATTGCTCAAGGACATTTTTTGAAAGGTTCAATGTTACCAAAGATTGAAGCGGCTAAAATGTTTGTCAGCGGAAAGAAACATCGTACAGCAATTATTGCATCTTTGGAGGAAGCAAAAGAAGCTCTATTAGGGCATACGGGAACGAGGATAACTAACTGATGAGAACTAATAAAGTAAAAGTAGTAATTTGGGGATTCGGCGCAATGGGTTCGGGAATGGCCAAAATGATTCTTGAAAAAAAAGGATTTGAAATTGTGGGAGTTTGCGACGTTTATCAAGGTATAGTCGGAAAAAACATCTTCCGTTTGTTGAACATTGATAATCCTTATGATCATGATGTGCTGATAAATGATAATATTGATGTGATTTTAGAAAGCAATAAGCCGGATATCGTTCTTTTGGCAACCGATTCATTTACCGCTTCTGCTTTCCCGAAAATTAAGAAAATTGTTGAATATGGCGTCAATGTTATTTCCACAGCTGAAGAAATGTCATATCCTAAAGCAAATCAACCGGAACTTGCCCATGAAATCCATCAATTGGCGAAACAACACAACGTCACGGTTTTAGGTACAGGCGTAAATCCGGGTATGATGATGGATTTATTGGCAATTTGCATAAGTGGTGTGACGGAGAATGTAAAAGAATTCGAAATTTCAAGAATCAACTCTTTATCACCATTTGGAAAGACAGTTATGGAAGAACAGGGTGTTGGTTTAAGTTTGCAAGAATTCAATGATAAGCTAGAAAAAAACGAAATTGCCGGACACGTCGGATTCAAAGAATCGGCATATATGATAGCTGATGCATTAGGGTTAAGGGTAGAATCATTCTCTCAGGCGATGAAACCAATAGTTACCGACATCGATCGCAAAAGCAAGCATGGCTATGCTAAAGCTGGCGATGTTTGTGGCGTTGAGATGAGTGCTACAGTTATGTTGGAAGATAATATCAAAATAAATCTTTATCACCCACAACAAATTGAGCCTGAAATGGCCGGAGTTAGCACTGGAGATTACATAAAAATTTCTGGAAAACCGGAAATTAATTTAGGAAATGTCCCGGAAGTTGAAGGCGGAATCGGTACTATTGCAATTTGTGTAAATATGATTCCACATGTCATTAATTCTAAGGCTGGTCTGGTCACTATGATTGATTTACCAGTTCCACGAGCAATAATGGGGGATGTCAGAAATCTTATAAAGGAGGATTGATTATCTT
>JAVEWC010000076.1:0-1511 GCA_034004745.1 Candidatus Izemoplasmatales bacterium
CTATGGCTCAAATTTTTGCCAATCAAACCGTACACAATCAGTTCCAACCTTTTTTTGAAAATAGCAACAGATCCAAAATAGCGTAGTTTAAAACAGCATTCACAACGTGAATTGCACGAGTAACGATTTGTGGGTCATGACGGCCTGGCGTTTCCAAAATAACATTTTCTTTTCTAGATAAATCTACAGATTTTTGCGCTTTAGCGATTGACGAAGTAGGTTTGACCGCCAATCTAAGAATTATAGGTCTGCCTGTGGATATTCCACCCAAAATTCCACCATTATTATTTGACAGAAAATTCAATTCATTACCTACAAATTCATATTGATCATTAGCTTCAGACCCGTTCAAACGAGTTAAGTTGAATCCTTCACCGAATTCAATCCCTTTAATTCCCGGGATTGAAAACAATAAATTTGACAAATAGCTTTCAACTGACAAAAATAAAGGCTCTCCAATTCCGGCAGGTAAGTTGACAATGGTAGACTCAATTGTTCCACCAACAGAATCACCAGCTGAAGAAGCTTTCATGATTGCATCTTCCATTTTTGGTTTAATTTCTGTGTTTATTAGTGGAAATGAACTCTTATTGAGGGTTTTTAACATCTCCACTTCAAAGCTATTCTTTTCAAATGAATTATCATAGATGTTTTTTATGGATTCAATATGAGACGCAATGTAAATGTTTTGTTTTTCGAGAATTTGTTGGCAAATAGATCCGACTATTACCCATAATATGGTTACTCTACCAGAAAAAATCCCTCCGCCAGATTTATCGTTAAAATCATTATATTTGACATAAGCCGCATAATCAGAATGACCAGGTCTTGGTATGTTCTTCAATTTTGAGTAGTCTTCCTTAATAATGTTTGTATTCGGAACCAAAAATGTTAAAGCAGCACCTGTTGTATAGCCGTCTTTGAATCCAGATATTATTTTATATTGATCTTGTTCAACCCTGGTAGTTGAAATTCCTTCTTTTGGACGTCTTTTCATCAAGTTGAAATCCAATAAATCAAAATTAATTCTTATACCAGCGGGTATTTGATCAATAACCACGCCGAGATATTCGCCGTGGGATTCACCAAAGAAGGTAATTTTTATGTTATTTCCAATGTTATTCATCATATCACTCCGCTTTATAATTCTTCAATATTAATTTCTTTTAGATAAGCTTCACCTATCTTGTTGACAAGAACAATATTAATGCCTTTAGTTTGTACTTTTTTATCTTGTTTTATGAATTTAATCAAATCCTCTTTTTTAGCGGGATCTGATGTTGGCAAGGCGTACTTTTGCAATACCTTAATCAAATCATTTTTCAGTTCAGGGCTAATAACCTGTAGCATACCCAATCCAATCGCTTCTCCATGCAGATATTTTTCATAGTTGTAGAAAGCTTCATAAGCATGTCCAAAAGTATGACCAAAATTAAGAATTTGTCTTTGAGCAGTATCAAATTCATCTATTTCAACGAAATGCTTTTTTATTTTGAGACATTCAAAGATTA
>JAVEWC010000076.1:1611-4833 GCA_034004745.1 Candidatus Izemoplasmatales bacterium
CCTACTATATTGTATCTGTCATCAAATGAATAACACTTAATCCCTAAAAGAGTAAGGATTTGCGTTATTGCCGATAATCGATCGGTTTCCTTTATTCTCAACCTTTTTGCGTTTAGGATATTTGATGATCCCTCAGACAAGGCTGATAAAATTGAGATGATGGGAGCTATGTCGGGATGTTGACTCACATCAATATCCAGCCCTCTAGTGTTACTTTTAACAAAATGCAGAGTATTCTTTTCTTTAAAAACCTTACCCCCCATTTTTTTGATGATGTTAATGATTTCAACATCGGGTTGTAAAGATTCATTTGCTGAATTAATGATTTTTACGTCACCGTTAATTATTCCAGCTACTGCAAAGAAAGCCAATTGAGAAAAGTCTGATTCAACCTTATATTCGGTTGGTTTATATTTTTGATTTCCTTTAATAAAATAAACATTGTCTTTGATTATTATATTAATACCAAATTTACTCATTACATCAATTGTCATGTCTACATACTTTTTTGACTCTAAATCGCCAGTGATTGTAATCTTGGAATCCCCATCTTTTAATGGTAAAGCAAGTAATAATCCGCTGATGAATTGAGAACTAACATTACCTAAGACTTCGTAATTTCCCGGTTTTAATTCGTTCTTCAGAAAAAGCAATTTTTCCCGTCTTTCAAAAGCGATGCCACTGATTTTAAAAACATCATCATAGACATTTAGCGGTCTGTTTAAAAGAGATTCTTTTCCTGTAAAGAAAATACCTTTCTTATTTGTCAATAAAGGCAATAAAAATCTTAAAGTTGATCCTGATTCCTGACAATCAATTATTTCGTCACCAAAAATAGATAAATTATCGCTGCCATTTATCTCCAGGGCGTTTTCTATTTTGTTGATTTGAATTCCTAAAGTCTTAAAAGCATTAATAGTTGCTTTTATATCGTCGGAATATACAACATTTTTAATAACTGATTTTCCGTTTGCAAGACAAGCGCAGATAATGGATCTGTGAAGCAGTGATTTGGAAGGAGGTACCATTATTTGCCCTTGAGCAAAGCCGGGATACACTTTTACCCTCATTTGTTGTTACCTTTCATGTACCTTTTGTGTAGGTGTTCTGATTTTGCCAAGCACATTGTCGTCTGAATAAAATCTTCATCGATTAATGCATGTTTGATTTTACTTAATTCTGCTTCGAAAGCTTCAATTCTTTTTACAAGCGCTTCTTTATTCATAGTCAATAATTGATGCCAAAGAAACATGTTTATATTGGCAATTCTTGTTAAATCTCGGTACGAATCTCCGGTAAAGTTTAGTAAATCAACATTTTCTTCATCAAAAGAATTAACCAAAGCCATTGATATGACGTGAGTCAATTGCGAGGTATAAGCGATGATGTCGTCATGAAATTGTGGACTGACGTGAGTTACCTTGCCAAACCCCATTTCATTGGCCAAATTTTCTGCCAAAACGACATTCTCTTTTTTATTTCTTTCATAAGTAATAATTAGGTAATTGGCTTTACTAAATATTTTAGAATCCGAATAAGATACTCCGGAGAATTCCCTACCCGCTATAGGATGTGTATATATCAAGTCAAATTTAGTTGACCCCAATGTTTCCACTTCCTTGATAATAGAGGTTTTAACGCCGGATATTTCAATGAATACGGTATCATTTATTATTAAATCTTTGTTTTGTTCAAGGAAATCTTTGATTTCTTTTGGATATAAACAAAGATAGATTAGATTATTGTTTTTCAAAAACTCTTTTATATCATGATAACCTTTGTGTATTATTTGATTTTCTTCTGCATAATCCAATGCTGCCTTATTAATATCGTATGCGCTAATATGGTGTCTTTCTTTTAGTGATTTAGCGATTGTTCCGCCAATCAAACCCAGTCCTATAATGCCTATTTTCATATATCTCTCCTTTAATATTAAATAATTTTATCATAAATATTTAAAAAAGTATTCAAGGAGTTTAAATGAAGTTAAAAAATAAGCCTTAACCCATAAATATTACCCAAAATTTCACTTATTATGTTATAATAATCTTGCGTAAATATGAGGAGGGTGTCTTATGTATAAAGAGATTTCGGTATTTGAACATGCTAATACGGTTTTAGAAAAATTGACTCCTGGGATATTCTTAAATACTAAATTTAAAGATGAGATAAACACCATGATAATCGGCTGGGGAGGAATTAATATTATATGGGGAAGACCTATTTTTGTGGTTTTGGTTCGCGATTCTCGTGCCACATATAATTTAATCGAATCCAGCAAAGAATTCACTGTAAGCATTCCATTGGAGAATCCAATGAAAAAAGAAATTGCTTTTTGTGGGACCAAATCGCTCAGAGACTATGATAAATTCAAAGAATGCAATTTTACTCCAGTCAAAGGCAGAAAATTAGAAACTCCTATTATCGCTGAATGCCAGTTACATTATGAGTGCAAAGTTATATATAAACAAACATTGAATCAAATAGCAGTGCCGGATAATGTCAAATCACGATATTATAACAACAATGCTAATCACACAGTTTATTACGGCGAGATAGTTGATCAATATATTTTTGTGAAGGAGTAATTATGGGCAATATTTTAGATGGATCAGCTTTAGCTAAAAAAATGCGAGCTGAAATAAAGATTGAAACAGAAAAATATATAAATAAATATCATGTTCAACCCCATTTGGCAGTTATTTTGGTAGGGGCTGACCCAGCTAGTGAAACTTATGTCAAATTTAAAGAAAAAGCTTGTAATCAAGTTGGTATGAAATCAACTGTCATCAATAAACCAAGTGATATAACTGAACGAGAATTATTGGAAATAATAGCTGAATTGAACAATGATCCTTTAGTTCATGGTATCTTGCTGCAACTGCCAATACCAGATCACATCGATTTAGAAAAAGTAATCAACGCAATCTCACCAGAAAAAGACGTTGATGGTTTCGCAAATGAAAATGTTGCCAAACTCAGCAAAAATCAAGATGCTCTAGTTCCTTGTACGCCGCTTGGAATAATCAGGCTGTTGGAAGAATATAAGATTAAAACCGAAGGTGAACACTGTGTTATACTCGGAAGAAGTCAAATAGTAGGAAAACCGATGGCACAGTTGATGTTACAAAAAAACTCAACAGTTACAATCTGTCATTCCCGCTCAAAGAATTTACCAGAACTAGCCAAACAGGCTGATATATTGATAGCTGCTGTTGGCAA
>JAVEWC010000077.1:0-4773 GCA_034004745.1 Candidatus Izemoplasmatales bacterium
AATGTTCAATCTCAAAATTACTGACACCAATCGCCCTGATTTTCCCTAGCATATACTGCTCTTCCATTGCTTTGTAAGCTTCAACATTGCCTTTATTGCAATTCTTGCCCATTTCATTCCATGGCCATGGAGCGTGAATGATGAAAAGGTCCAAATAATCAGTTCCTAAAGCTTTCAAAGTCTTCTTGAAAGCCGCTTGCGCACCTTCATAAGTCTTGATATGCGATTCCAATTTGGAAGTGATGAAAACTTCTTCTCTTCTTAAACCAGAATCTTTGATTGCCTTACCGACACTTGCTTCATTTTTATAGCCTTCAGCCGTGTCAATGTGGCGGTAGCCATTTGCCAACGCCAAACTAACGGCATTATAAGTATCCATTCCTGGTTTTATCTGCCACGTGCCAAAACCTATTTTGGGAATTTTTACACCATTGCTTAATACATAATAACTATTGAGAACTTTCATATTTTTCTCCTTTCACAAATAAAACGCTTTATGCTGATTGTCGAATGTTTGACAAATATTTACTTATTACAAACTTATTTTAACATACTGAATTATTTTAAAAAACCACTTGGACGAAACTTCATAATAGATTTGCTTACTTTATCAAAAACATAACTTATTTATTTAACAAAATAAAAATCCTTATTCAGCGTTTTATCGCTTGATCCTCCGACAAAGACTCCAATTTTCCCTGATTCCAACTTACAATTGCCTTCAGAATCAAAGTAAGTCAAATCATCATAATTTAACTCAAAATCAACAATCTTGGTTTCGTTCGGAATAAAATGAATTTTCTTTATTTGTTTCAACTCCTTGAGGGGTCTAACAATTTCCGCGGCATAATCTCTGATATAAAGTTGTATAACTTCCTTGCCCGAAAGATCGCTACTATTTATAACTTTTACAGAAACTTTCAGAGTTTCATTTGCTTTCAATGTTTCTTTATCAATTGAAACATCTTCATAAACAAAATTCGAATAACTTAAACCATATCCGAAAGAATATAATGGTGTATTTGCTACATCCAAATATTTTGAAAGATACATATTTTTACTAACCGGATCAAACGGTCTTCCCGTATTGAAATGGTTGTAATAAATCGGAATTTGACCGATATTTCTTGGAAAACTCATCGGTAATTTGCCAGAAGGATTTGCTTCTCCAAACAATAATTCCTTAATAGCTTCCGATGAGGAACTTCCCAGGAACCAACACATCATCATCGCGTCCACATCTTTTAAATTACTTAAAATCAAAGGTCGGCCACCAAAAACCAAAACAACAACTTTGTCTATTATCTTCCGGAAATTTTGGTAAAAGTCTTCTTGATCATTAGGTAAATGAATATTGCTTCTTGAGTGCGCTTCACCGCTCAGACTTTCATCTTCGCCTAAAGCCATTATTAAAACATCAGCCTTTTTAATTTGTTTAATTTCTTCATCGGTATATTCTTTAAAATTAATTTTATCGCATACAAACACTAAATTCTCTTTCAAAGTTTCTTCCAGCGTTTTATGCAAGTCGTTTCTTCCGTGCCAAGACCATGGCCCGATAAGTTTTCTTGATTTTGCGAATGGACCAATCAAGGCAATGCTTTGTTTTTTCTTTAATGGCAAAACCCCTTTATTCTCCAACAAAACAACTGATTCTAGAGCGGCTTCCTTAGCCAAATTCATATGCTCTTCACTTAAGCAGATTTCACTCTCCAAAGCTTGATTAGCGCCACTATATGGGTTATCGAACAAACCGATTCTAATTTTAAAATCAATGATTTTTCTTACAATTTCATCAATTTCACTCTCTTTAACCGTTCCTTCTTCAATCAATTCCGTTAAATGATTCATATAAACTGATGAAGCCATTTCAATGTCCAAACCAGCTTTAATTCCTTTTAAAGCCGCTTCCTTTTGATTTTCTGCCGCACCATGATCAATGACTTGCGTCAAAGAATCATAATCAGATATTACTATTGCCTTGCTATTCCATGTTTCCTTCAAAATTTTTCTCAACAGAAAAGTATTGATAGTTGCAGGAACTCCGTCTAAAGTGTTAAAAGAAGTCATGACAAAGTCCGCTCCACCTTCAAGCGCTTTTTTATATGCAGGCAAATAATCACGGTATAAAGAAAGTCTGGACAAATCAACCGTATTATAATCTCTCCCCGCTTCCGCGGCCCCATATCCGGCAAAATGTTTGATGCAACAAGCAACTGCGTCTTTACCAAGTTTTCCCTTGTTGGTAAACCCTTCAACCATAGCTTTAGCCATTTCACCAGTCAAATAGACGTCTTCGCCGAAGCCTTCGACGACCCTACCCCATCTAGGATCCCTGGATAAATCGCACATCGGTGAAAATACCACATGAATGCCAGAAGTATAAGCTTCTTTTGCGGCTATTCTTCCGGCCAATCGAGCCATTTCCGGGTTAAAACTTGAAGCTAAAGCCAGTGGTACCGGAAAAATAGTCTTGTAGCCATGAATAACATCTGCCATAAACATTAATGGTATCTTATGAGTTGCGTTTTTTAAGTATGAATCTTGAAGTTTAATCATCTCACTCGGGCCACCAATACCCAAAATGCTGCCAATGGTATAAACTTGCTCTTTATTGATGTTGAGATTTCTTAACGCTCCATAAACCGTAGCTTCAGAGTCGGATATAAAGAAATAGGGAGCAACTTGCGTCATCTGCCCAATCTTTTCTTTTAATGTCATATTATTTAATATGTTTTCTGTATTTATCGTTCTATTCATAGAATTAACTCCTTAAAAACAAATAATGTTGCCCTTCCTATTGTATGTGATAAACCGATAAAATTCAAGGTATCTCATCAACAATAATCTTTTACATCTTTAAAATGCCACTAAAAGAAAAAGTGTCGATTTTTTCTCAAATCGACACCAATCATAAATGTATTATTATTCTACTAAACTGGCAATATAAGCAATGATTTCTGGTCCGGTATGGACACCAAGTACAGGCGTCAAACGAATCACTTCCACGTTCCTGATATTCAAGCTACTTCTTAATTTATCCGCCAAATCTTTAGCTTCTTCTTCATTATCGCCATAATGAACGATAAGATCAATCAACTTTTCGCCAAACTTTTCTTGTAAAATCGATTTCATTTTCAACAAAGATCTTTTTAATCCAAAAGCTTTGGAAAGCGTAACGTATTCACCTTGATCATTGACGGTGATTACCGGTTTGATATGCAACAAATCGCCAATTGTGCCTTCCACTTTACCGATTCTTCCGCCGGCTTTCAAATATTTCAAAGTGTTGATGGTATAAAAAGCTAAACTATCGTGATGACGCATTTGATCGAGTTTTGGCAGAATATCTTTCATCGGCGTTTTCTTGGCAATCAATTCCAATGCGTATTTAACAATTACACCCTCGCCACCAGCCAAAGTCAAGGTATCGTATTGCAGGACATTAAGATCCTTCTCTTCCTGTAACGCCAATCTAATGGCATTATATGTTCCGCTTAATCCTGAGGAGATATTTACTACCAATAAGTCGGTGTATCCCAATTTCTTGATGGTTTTTATTTTTTCTTCAACATCCAAGGTACTTGGTAAAGAAGTTGTTATTTTATGAGTATCCAATTTCTCATAAACTTCCTTGGCTTCAATTTCCACTCCATCTCTAAATTCTTTACCATTAATGACAATCATCAATGGTACTACAAACAAATTCTCATTCTTATTTATGAATTCATGGCTCAAATTAGCACCTGAATCTGTCAATACAGCTATTTTCAATTAAATCATCCCTTTCGTGACTTTACTCTATCACGTAGAGTAGTTTAGCAACTTAACAGTAGATTGTCAAGTAGTTTGACAGATTGACTTAAATGACTCATAAAAACATCACAAAAAAGTAACCGCTGAAACACTTTCTTCAGCGGTTATTTTTATTTATCAATCTAAATTTTCGATGGTTTTTATAATCTTAGTAATTTTGAAGTTGGCAATTTTATTGATTAATGTATTGATATGGGTTTCCTTGATGATAATGGCTGAATCCAATATTTTTTTACCTTCCGCCATGATTGTATTTGCACTTTTGATAATTTCTTCAATGTGAGCGTTGATGTATTTTACTGTGGTATCCAAGATATTTGCCTTAATCTCTTCGAATTCCAATAATATTTCTTTGCTTTCCTTGAATTTAGCTTCTTCAATATTGTGTTTCAACAAGATTTCCTGATACTTCATGCTTAAGGCAGTAACGATATGGATGAAGACCATGAAGTACTGAGGTCTTACCATGTACATTTTTTCATATTCATTGATTTTTCTGATCGGGGCGTCATTGACAACATCCCACTCAAGTTCTGAAACCAATAATGCATACTCACAATTCTTCTTAAGTCGATCTTCATGCAATTTAGCATAATGATCGGAGTTTTTCTTTTTATTGACTGTTTCCGGATTCTCGCTTTTTACCTCAATTGCAATTGAAGTCAATAAGTCTTTTTCATCCTTTTGTTCATCAGCAAAAACTTTATAGATATAATCAGCTTTGGTGCCTTTAATAACTTGATTGTCTTTTACCCATGAACAGTTGTCAAACCCATTCATGGAATTGTTTTGATATTCTTGATCAACCCATTTTTCAAGTTTTTCACCCATAGTTTTGACATTTAAGGATGATTTGTCAAGTCTTAACTTGTTTATGACTTCGTCTTGTTCTTTAAGCTTTTCTTCAAAACTATCTTCTAGTTGTTTTAAAGCATTTGCTTTTTCCAATTTGAACTT
>JAVEWC010000078.1:0-4760 GCA_034004745.1 Candidatus Izemoplasmatales bacterium
GTTGCTGAACATATCACGGATGTATCTAAATTAGCTCAGAAAATTCAAGAAAATTCCGGATATGAAGCAAGAGCAACTGTACTAGGTTATATACAACGTGGAGGCACTCCAAGTTCATTTGACCGCATTCTAGCCAGTAAAATGGGTGTACACGCTGTAGACTTGTTAAAAGAAGGTAAAGGTGGACACGCTGTTTTTACCAAAAGTTTAGATGTAGGACATATAAAGTTGGATGAAGCATTGTCAATTAACATAAAACCAAGCGATTTATATCTTTACTTGCCTAAATTGAATTAAAATAAAGAAGAATTAGTGGCACTCAACTAATTCTTCTTTTAATTTATCCCAATATAGTATTTTTTTATTGTCTGGCAGAAATAAAACTATCAAAAAACCGTCTTTATAACTTGTAACAAGGGCATATTTATATAATTCATCCAAATTATATTGCGGAAAATTCTGGTGAAAATCACGAATCATCTCTTGTTTTTTAAAGTCATTTTTCCAAAATATCTTTGGTTTAATTTTATTGTAAGATAGATAATCCATTTTAAGTGAGTCTTCTACCTCGGAAGTATAGCGATTTGTTGTTTTTAGATAAGATTCGAGATTTGTAAAGAGATCATATAGTTGATAATTTTGATATTTGAGATTTAATATGTCATAATAATCAGCTAGTTCCTTAAAGAAATAAAAAGGATTATTATGGCTTTTCAAAATATTAATCATAGTATTTTTCATGAAATGCTTATTCCAATAGATGTCAAGAAAGGTCTCGACTCGATGAATGATATTAAGTTCATATTTGGAAATATATTTATTGGAAATGATTTCATATGGGGGTTCATGATGATAAACATAATCATGTATTGCGGCATCATCCTTCATTTTTGTACCCTTTAGCATCTTTAGGAACCCCAGTTGCAACTCATCTGCGAAAAGAGTAAAGATTTCGTTGAAGGTAGATACGAAACTAGATAAATCTTCATAAGGTAATCCGGCAATTAAATCCAAATGCAAGATGATATTGGATTTTTGTAACATTCTTATGTTTTTGATTAATTTGGCAGTGTCTTGATATCTATTGATTGATCGATTAACCTTTTCATTGGTTGACTGAATTCCAAGTTCCAATCTAACGTAATTTTCTTTGACATTGTCCACAAGAAAATTGATAATTTCTTCACTTAGAACATCACCATTAATTTCAAATTGAAAGACTACATCTTTATAATCTTTCTCGACTAATCTTTTAAAAAAATCTAAAGCAATTTTTTTATTGGCATTGAAGGACCGATCAAGAAACTTTATTGTTTTAGCGCCTTTTTCAACCAGATAGTCGATTACGGAGAAGACGTAATCAGTGTCAAAAAAACGCAATCCTTTTTCCAGGGATGCCAAACAGTAGCTACATTGGTATGGACAACCTCGCGATAATTCAATGTATTGAACTTTCTTGTCTATATAAGGAATATCATCTAAAAAATAATAGGGGCTCTTTATATTGTCAAGATCTTTGATGGGCATGATTTTGGTTCTAAAAATTTTTCCGTTAGATAGAAAAGCGAGATTTGGAATATCAAACTTTTTTTGATTATGAATAATGGAAGAAATCAGTAAATTGAATGTTATCTCGCCTTCGTTGATGAC
Organism: Candidatus Izemoplasmatales bacterium; assembly: GCA_034004745.1. Lineage (GTDB taxonomy): Bacteria > Bacillota_I > Bacilli_A > Izemoplasmatales > Hujiaoplasmataceae > UBA2289. Next base: position 1,651 of record JAVEWC010000078.1, read on the forward strand.
CACGTAATCAACAAATCCTTCCAATAAGTAATCATCATACTCATAACTTACTTCGGGACCGCCGATAATGATTATCGTTTCGGGAAGTTTCGCTTTTATTTTATTAATTATTTCTTTTATTAAAGATATATTCCAGATATAACAACTAAAACCTATTATTTTTGGTTTTTCCGCTAAAATATCTTTCAATATGAAGGAAACTTCATCCTTGATGGTATATTCTTTAATAGAAATATCAAAATCGCAGTTAGCTTTCAAGTATCTAACTGCCATATTTGTATGGATGAATTTGGAGTTGATGCTAACCAATAAAGTCTTCATGATTTACCTCATTAATATTGTATCAATTTATCCAATAAATAACCAGTTGAAATAATTATATGATATACTAGTGATGGTGATAAAATGGATAAATTCATACTAAAATCTGACTATACGCCGATGGGCGATCAGCCTTTAGCAATCGAGCAACTTATCAATAATCTCAACTTGGGTGTTAAAGAACAGGTTCTTTTGGGTGCGACCGGGACTGGTAAGACTTATACCGTGGCCAATGTAATACAAACTGTAAATCGACCAACATTAGTTTTGGCTCACAACAAGACTTTGGCCGGACAACTCTATTCTGAACTTAAAACTTTGTTTCCAGAAAATAGAGTAGAATATTTTATCTCTTATTACGACTATTATCAACCTGAAGCATATGTACCAGGAGCTGATATATATATTGAAAAAGACGCTTCAATCAATGATGAAATTGATGAATTGCGTCACGCAGCGACATCTTCTCTGTTGGAAAGAAGAGATGTGATTATCGTAGCCAGCGTTTCTTGCATTTATGGCATTGGCGATCCTGAAGTATATAAGGCAGGTATGGTTACTTTAAGAAAGTCAGATAAAATTGATAGAGCGACACTCTTAAATAGACTTGTTGAAATACTCTATGTTAGGAACGACTTGGATTTCGTCAGAGGCAGTTTTAGAGTTAGAGGAGATGTGGTTGAGATATTACCGCCATATCAAAAGACCAAGGCTATTCGCGTAGAATTTGATTTTGACGAAATAAAACGAATCAGAGAGTTTAATATTGTCAGCGGGGAAATATATAAGGAATATGAAATATTGTCTTTGTTCCCAGCTTCTCACTTTTTGACGGATAGCGATAAGTTAAATGAAGCTTTAGATAGAATAAAAGCTGAATTAATAGAACGGATTAAGTTCTTTAAAGATAATAATAAATTGCTGGAAGCTGAAAGAATCGAACAAAGAACAATGTATGACCTGGAAATGTTAAGGGAAATGGGCACAGTAGCCGGTGTTGAAAACTATTCAAGACATTTAGCGCTAAGAGATGAAGGAGAAACTCCTTCTACCTTGATAGATTTCTTCCCAGATGATTTTTTGTTGATTGTCGATGAATCCCATGTTACTCTTCCGCAAGTGAGGGGTATGTATAACGGCGATAGATCAAGAAAACAAACTTTGGTGGATTACGGATTCCGCTTGCCAAGCGCTCGAGATAACCGACCTTTGAACTTTCAGGAATTTAACGATAAGATTAATCAAGTGATTTATGTCTCGGCGACTCCGGGAGATTATGAGTTGCAAAGAACTCCATACATTGTTGAACAAATAATCAGACCTACTGGCTTAATTGATCCTTTGGTAGAAGTCAGAGAGTCCATGAATCAAATTGACGATCTATTGATTGAAATAAATAAAACAATCAAACGAAATGAAAGAATCTTGATAACGACATTGACGATAAAGATGAGCGAAGATTTGACAAACCATCTCAAATCTTTAGGATATAAAGTAGGGTATTTGCATTCTCAAGTAAAGTCACTGGAAAGAATGGAAATCATCAGAAAACTAAGACTCGGCGACTTTGACATTTTAGTTGGGATAAACTTATTGCGTGAAGGCTTGGATTTGCCGGAAGTATCTTTGATTGCCATTTTGGATGCTGATAAGGAAGGTTTCTTAAGAAGCGACAAGTCATTGATTCAGACGATAGGCCGTGCAGCCAGAAATGTCCACGGTCATGTTATAATGTACGCTACAAACATAACCAAATCAATGCAAAGAGCGATTGATGAAACGAATAGAAGAAGAAATATTCAGGAAAGATATAATATAGATAATAATATTACTCCAAAAACAATACTAAAAAATATTCCGGAATCAATCTCAATCAAAACTGACGCTGATCAAAACACCTATGATTTTGATAAACTCAGCAAGAAAGAAATTTCAAAAAATATTGAACTTTTGGAAAAACAAATGTTGGTTTATGCCAAAGAATTGGATTTTGAACAAGCAGCACGAATCAGAGATTTAATCTTCGAATTGAAGAAAAATCTATAAAATTAAAGTAAAAATTAATAAAATTAAAGAAAAAAACCAAAAATTTTGGTTTTTTTTATTAAAAAATTAAAAAAATTAACAAAATGTGTTGACAAGCTGAAAATCTTTGATATAATTAAGGTGTAAATTGATAAAGTTAATAAATTGTCAATTAAAAATTAATAAATTCAAGATGATTAAAAAAACATGAATTATTCAGAATAAAGGAGGATGGAGAAAATGAAAAAGCATCCACAAAGAATGGTAAGAATTTATCCTGATGGAATTTGCTCAGAAAAAAACATCAATAAGAATTGCTGGGAAGAAGTTAAACTCTTTAATTGTTTAAAGTAAGGAGGTCTATGAAATGAAAAGTTTTATGAAAAAATTGACTGACTGTTTAAATTGTAATGAACAGATAAACATGATCGGTCTTGATGCATCACCATTACAAACTTGGGAGAAATTATATGCAAACAAACAATTTAATAAAAAAATTTAATGCTAAAAACATAAGTTTAGCTATCAGTATTATCATAACCCTAATAATATTTTCGATGTCTCTTACTTCAGGCACTGATTCAGGTGAATTAAGTTCGGGATTTAGTGTCAGCTTAAAATCGATGTTGGATAAGGTATTTATCGGCAATACCATATCCATCGATACTTTACATATTATTGTAAGAAAAGGTGCGCATGTTTTTGAATATTTTATCTTAGGTGTTTCTTATTTCTTTACAGCCAAATATTGGAAACTGTCTGTT
>JAVEWC010000079.1:0-4697 GCA_034004745.1 Candidatus Izemoplasmatales bacterium
TTATCCGCAAAGAACACATCTACTGCTTCTTGATTGGCAACTACATATTCCGTGGAAGTACCTTCAAACGGTAATGATACCTTAGAGGTAATGCCAGTCAATTCAACATTTGGCTCAACAACAACTTCAAATGGAATTGTAGTTTTAAAAGTACCTTGAATAATATTAGCAGTCAAAGTTACAGTTACAGGATCTTCACCAATTCCAGGTTTAATTACAAAACCTCTTCTGGTTATGATATCCGATCTGTCAGTAGTCCAGATAATTTGCGACTTATTAATTGATCCTGAAGTTGGTAGCACATAGTTACCACTTGAATCAAGTGTCAATGAGATTGCATCAGCATCTTCCATAGCCATTGTTTCTTGTGCGCTTGGAATTACAGTAACTACAAAAGAAGCACTGACTTCATTGCCGGCTACATCAGTTACAGTTAATGTAATCGGATATTCTCCGACAGTCGTCAAATCGACTTGACCGGTTACAACGACTTGCGACAGTAAATTGGTGTCAAAGTCATCATTAATGGTAATGCCTTCTAAAAGATTGAATTTGGAAGCTCCTTTTTCGACAGTTCTATCAACAACACCAGAAAATACCGGTGCGATATCAAGCGTTGTCGGAGCGGCTGTAGTTGGCGCTACAGTCGTTGGTGCTACAGTTGTAGGTGTAGCGGTAGTCGGAGCGACAGTTGTTGGTGCTGCTGTAGTTGGTGCTTGAGTAGTCTTCTTGTCGCAAGCCGTTATTGTTACGGCAGCTATCAAGATCAGGAACATAAAAAACAATTTCTTCATTTTTTCACCTCTTAATTTAGTTTAGTAAAATTCTTTCTTTGCCCTACAAATTTATTATATTATACTCCAAAGTTCATTTAAAAACAATTTGAAATCAAAAATTTAATCAATTATAAAAACTCAACATTATCGTTTTCTTTGATGAAAGCATTATCACTTGCCAAAAAGCCTTTAAAAAAGCCAATTAGATTGACAATTTTTCTATTTTTAGTTAATGTATTTATGTATAGATAATTACTCAACTTAAAGAAGAATAAGAGGAAAAAGATGAATGTTTTAATTGTCGGCGGAACCGGACTTTTGGGTTTGGCCGGTGCCAAAGAATTGATAAAAAGAGGTCATAACGTCAAAGCGATTTCCTTGCCTGAGGTTCCTGAAAATCTGGAACTTCCAGAAACAATGGATATCATTTTCGGCAACTATGAAACCATGACGGACAATGACTTAAGAAAACACCTAAGAGGCATTGAATCTTTGGTTTTTGCTGCCGGAGTCGACGAAAGACTGGAACACAAGGGTCCAATCTACGATTTCTACCGTGATAGAAACATCATCCCTTTGAAAAGACTCCTGGGTCTTGCCAAGGAAATGAAAGTAAAATCTGCGATTATTTGCGGTTCTTACTTTACCTATCTCGACCGACTTTGGGAAAATCTTTACCTTTATGAAAATCATCCATATATCAGATCAAGAGTCGACCAAACCAATGAAGCTTTCAGTTTCTATGATAAAGACTTCTCGGTCACAATCTTGGAACTTCCCTATATCTTTGGTGTCCAACCTGGCAGAAAACCCGTCTGGGTCTTCTTGGTTGAGCAAATCGAGAAAATGAAACTAGCAACCTTCTATCCAAGAGGCGGAACAGCCATGATAACCGTCAATCAAGTCGGTCAAGTCATAGCCTCAAGCGTTGAAACCGCTAAAGGAGCTAAACAAATTCCCGTCGGTTATTATAACCTCAGCTGGAAAAAAATGTTAAGAATCTTTCATGAAGAGATGGGTTACAAACATCGTCCCATCATCACCATTCCCAAAAAACTCTATCGTTTGGCACTTTTAAGTTACAAACGAAAATATAAAAGAGCAGGAATCGAATCCGGTCTTGATTTCAAGGGCTTGGCGGAAATCATGACAAGAAAAGCCTATATCGACAATAAATACCTGAAGACAATCTTAAGGGTCAAGGATGATGATTTGGAAAAATCCATCCGGGACTCAGTCCGTCTATCCCTCGAAATTTTGCATAAAAACAAACATGTTGTAGAGATGAAGTAAAAAAATAGCCTGAAAATTTCAGGCTTTTTTCTTTTTGGAACGGAAAATACTTTTAACTTTAAGTTTAAATTTTTCCAATCTTTCTTTTCTTTGCATCTTCTTTTCAAAACGCTTCTTGTCTTTCTTGGCTTTTACTTCACTCTTCAACTGATTTCTGATTTCCAGTTTCTGTTGTTTTTCGAGCATGTAGTCATATTCGAACAACAAGCGTAATTGCTTGGTCACAGCTTTGGCCTTGGTTTTCAAGGTCAAACCGGTGGAATCGGAGACGTAAGCTCTCAAACTCTTGATTTTCTTGTTCGAGCGGTTGATATCGGAAATGATGGTTTTAAGTTCCAAGGCATCAATTGTGATTTCCAGACAATCGCGGGAAAGAATCAGGACTTTTTGATCGAAGTTAAGCTTGTTTTCTTTTAAGTAGGATTTGTGATAATTGATCGAATGGTTTTTATAAATGAAACCGAAGGCGATAACTCTGGAATCATTGACGTTGTTATTGAAGATGGTTAGCGTAAAAGATCTTTTATCTTCTGATGGTTCAAGCGTGTAGGTACTGGTAATTCTAAATTTCTTATTGGAAAAGAATTTAGACATGTAGACGTTATATCTCAGGATGATAATCAAGATGACGACTAAAACCAGAAACGCTATAGCTACCAATAATGGCAGATTTTCTTCAATGAAAGCTGGCATGGTTATTCACCTTCCTTTTTATTTAAAAATTCTAATAAAGCATTGATGTTTTTCATGGTATGGGAATTATAATAATCGAAATCAAATCTTGCGCCTTTGTCAACCAGATATTTCATCGTAAGAATATCTTCTTCCTTGACCTCTGACAGCAATAAATTAAGTTCTTTATTATCGAGATTATTGATGACAGATTCCAAGATGTCGATGCTTGAATTCCTTACGGCAATCAATCCGATCCTGGTATAATCCAAATCACGATTGGTTTTTTCTATCTGTAAAGCATATTCAAAATAATTCCGTTGGTTGTTTTGAATGTTCTTGATGATGATTTCGGTTAAGTTTTCATAGATTTTCAAGGAAATGAACTTCTTGAATAAAGCGAAGTTATCGCTTTCTACCACTTGATTGATTGCTTTTTGGAAGTTATAGGATGATCTTTTGTTTTCCGGAAGTTCTTCCGTAAAGAATTTCTTGATGAAAGCTTCAATCCCTTTAGGAAAATCGCCCTTGATCATCGCTTTGGTGAAGTGATAGAAATCTTCAGGTGCACCGTAATATTCGAGATAAACATTAAGCACTTGAAGCGGTTTATATTTAGCAATGATTTCCAACCATAAATTCTTGGTCAGAGCCTTGACTATCTTGGTGGTCTTGAACCCCAAAACTTTATATTCCTGGGAAATCTTGAGTTCCATCATCTCTTCAATCAAATAGCGGTTGTTTTCAGTATTGATCATATTCCAGATTTCTTGAGAACTATTATATAAGGAGATGTCAAAACTATTGTTCAACTCGCTGAAAGTCTTGATGTAACGAATGGCTCCCGGTAAATTCTTCTTTAAGACATAAGTGATGATTTTTAGCAAGATATCCTTCGCTCGATGGAAATGGCTCTTGACAAATTCGACTTCTGAATCATGTAAATAAATAAAGATTTCTTCCACGTCTTCGTCGATAAGATAATCGACCAAGACCTTACCGAAGATATCAGGTTCCGAAATGACGATGTCCTTGGCATAATTCCGCTTAAATTCATTCAAACCGCGTCTGGCCAATTTTTGAAACTCGGATGCATATTCGTCATTATCGCTTCTTTTACAGGAGAGGATATCTTCAATCTTCATATTCAATAGTTCGGAAATGACTTCAAGATTCTTTCTGCTGAAGGAAGATTTGCCATTCAAGTTTTGTGAAACAGCGCTTTTGGTGATATTCAATTTTTGTGCTAAAGCGTCTTGTGAGATTTTTTGTTCCTTAAGTTGTTCTTTAAGAAACTGTCCGACTTTGACATTGTCGACTATTTCCGGCATATAATCCTCCTTTAATAAATATCAAGCAATATTATTACTTAAAAATAAATTATCTCTATCTATAATAAACCTATTTACGAAAATTTGCAATGATTTAGAAAGAAAAAAATAAATAATTCCCGATATAAAAACCCTATAAATCAACATTTTCCACTAATTAAGAAAAACGCCCTAAACCAAGGATATTCTTCATGAAGTTATTTTGCTAGAGATTTCCATACCCTTGTGATATAATATCTAATGTTTTTAAGGAGGAATGATTTATGTTGGAATATATCGGCTATTTAGCCTCAGTCATTGTGCTGATATCTTTATTGATGAGCTCGGTAAAAAAACTGCGCTGGATTAATTTATTCGGTTCTTTGACTTTTGTTATTTACGGTTTTTTGATCAAAGCTTATCCTATAGCCATATTAAACATTGGTACGGTCTCAATCAACATCTACTTCTTAATCAAGATGGCCAATACCAAGAGTTATTTCAAAATCCTGGAAATTGACAAGAAATCAAATTACTTCGATCACTTTCTCAAACTCCATAAAGACGATTTGAGTCGTTTCATCGAAATCGATAAAATCGATATCGAAAATGCCGATTTACGCTTCTACATCTTAAGAGACATCAT
>JAVEWC010000080.1:0-4690 GCA_034004745.1 Candidatus Izemoplasmatales bacterium
AGAAAAAAAATAGCTTCATCTTTAGTTGAAGGTAAAGTCCTTGTTATTGATGGAGGAGAGTATACAGTATGTGATGATGGTTCAGATAGATGCACCATACCTTCGCGCTTAAGAAAAAGACATAATCAGAACAATTGAAAAGGAGATTTTATGCGTTTAGCCATAGCTGTAACAAACAACATGGTTGCCGAACATTTCGGTCACGCCCAAAAGTTTGTCATATTTAACATCGAACACGCTAAAGTCGTTGGAAAAGAAGAACTGGCAAATCCACCTCATCAAAAAAACTTCCTACCGGGATTTTTAAAAGAGTCAAAAGTAGATGTTTTGATTGCCGGAGGTATTGGCGGCATGGCGGTTGAAGGTTTAGAAGCAAACCGGATAAAGGTTTATTGTGGGGTCAGGGGTAATCTGGATGAAATCATCAATTCTTATCTAGATGGAAAACTCATTTCATCAAATGAAGTATGCGTAGAAAATCACAGTCATAATCATTGAGCGCTTAGTTAGATATAAAATATTATTAATGTTATAATTTTATTAATTTAAATAAGGAGGATAGAAAATGGAAGAAATTAGACAAGAAGTTTATTCAATGCCACTAATAGGTGACAAAGCACCAAGTTTTACAGCAGTTACCACGCAAGGAACAATCAATTTCCCTAAAGATTATGAGGGAAAATGGGTAATTCTCTTTTCTCATCCAGCGGATTTTACCCCAGTATGCACAACTGAGTTCATGACTTTTGCAAGCATGATGGATGAGTTCACAGCTTTGAATACTCAACTCATCGGTTTATCGGTTGATTCGCTTTATGCACATATCGCCTGGTTAAGAAAAATCAATGAATTAGAATGGAAAGGTATGAAAAATATTGAAGTTACCTTCCCGTTAATTGAAGACATCAAGATGGATGTTGCCAGAAAATTCGGTATGATTCAACCTAGCCAAAGCACAACACAAGCGGTTAGAGCGGTTTTCATAGTCGATCCAAAAGGATTCATCAGAACTATACTTTATTATCCATTATCAATGGGAAGAAACTTTGATGAAATCAAACGTATTATTTTAGCTTTGCAAAAAGCTGATCGCGACCACGTCGCTACACCAGCGGATTGGCGTCCGGGAGATGATGTCATCATCCCAACTGCCGGATCCTGTGGTACTGCAAAAGAAAGAATGGAATCAAAAGACGAAGACAAATATTGCCTCGATTGGTTCATGTGCTTCAAAAGAGAAAAGAAATAAAAAGTAAATAAAAGCGGACTTTTATCGAATTAAAAGTCCGCTTTTTTATTGAGATATTTCCTTACAAGATTCTCGATATATATCGGTTGGGAAATGTAATAGCCTTGTATCTCATCACAACCACTGGTTAATGAAAAATCAACTTGTTCCTTAGTTTCGGTTCCTTCGACCAAGACGCCCAGGTTCATATTTTTTACCAAAGATACAATGGTTTTGAACATGGCTCCGTCATCTTTCTCTGGGTAGTCCTTAATGAATGAACGGTCGATTTTAACTTTATCGATGTGAATGTTTTTCAAAACTTCCAAAGAAGAAAATCCTGTACCAAAATCATCGATAGCGACCGTTATTTCTTTGCTATGCAAGTAGTCGATAATGGCATTGGTTTTATCCTGATTTTCCAAATAACCACTTTCAGTAATTTCAAAACAGAAATTCTTTGTTGGAATTACACTTTTTTCTATGATGTCGACGAGATTATGGATGATATAGTCATTAAAGAAGTCGAAATACGTCAGGTTTATCGAAATTCTAAAATCCTCATTGATATATTCCGCATAAGGTGTGAAATCTTTGATTACTTTATTGACGACCATGATGCTCAGTCGATTGATATAAAAACTGTTTTCGATTATGCTGATGAATTCCGCGGGCGATATATTGCCCAAAAGCGAATTGTTCCATCTCAACAACGCTTCGACACCAGTGAATGAGTTTCGTTTTATATCTTTTTGGATTTGGTATAATAAGTAAAATTCATCGAAATTAAACCCGTGATCCAGTTGTGCATAAATATCTTTTTCTCTTTTTATTATCTTTTTTATTTCATCTGAATAAACTAAATGTTTAATATTCTTTCTGGTCTTTGACATCTGTAAAGCAATAAACGCATTCTCGATAATATCAGCTTTAGTTATGGTTTTGTTATCTGCCAAGGCGATGCCAAAATTGTATTCCAAGTCCGAATTGATGTTTGGTTGATGTTTGTATTTATCAATCAAATTATCGATAAAATCAATTGTATCCTGTAAATTTTCTTCAATAATTTCTAAAGAAACATAAATCATCACATAACTTTCTTTTGGTACGGCAATCTTGAATTTTGGTCCAAGATTGGACTTCAAGAAATCCGCAAAAGCATATGGGCTACCACTATTTTTATTTAAACTAGTGAAAAGTTTTCGATTTTTTTCGTTGAAAGTTCTAATAACCATGACCGCAGATTTATTAACTTTCAATTCCTCATTTTCAAAAGCTTTGGCAAATAGTTTATAAGTTTCAATTGCATCGAAGTTTGAGGCAAATGCTAACGATTCGACTTCAACCTGAGGTGATGAATATATTGCCAAAAAGTGTTTTATATTGCCGTTAGCGTTAGTTTCTGGCTTTATTCGCAAGTGCTTTAAAACATAAATGCCTTTATTGTTGATATTCCAAACATTTTTTGAAAATACCTGTTTGGATTTCATAACAGCGCCTTTAATGCCAAAATTTAGATTACCAAGAACTCTACTTGGTTTTTGACCTTTTACCTTATCCAGCTTATAACCGTAAATATCTTCAAAAGCCTCATTTGTGTAGGTTATTTCACCTTTTTCGTTAGTAATTAATACACCATCGTTATTCTTGTCTGATAGATACATATTGGCATTCAGTAAGATTCTATCATCACCTTTACTCTTTAACAACCAACCAAAAATATATATGATGATGAATGATAAAGCATTTACAAAGTAGATAAGGAATGGATTTCTGACAGCAAAACCGCCGTATTCTTTGAAAACTTGATCAAAATCCACGACAGCGAAAATTTCATAGAAATTATCAGAGTTATAAACTTCAATATTGGATATGCCTGAGAGATTGACGAAGCTTCGGATGATTGAATCGCCATAAATTTCCAAATTATCATAAAATTCATTGTCTGCAGTGTCTCCCAATCCCAAGGACTCATTAAAACCAGCGGTAATACCCCAAACACTGTTTTGATTTATTACCCCTAACTCAACAAATTCAGATTCACCGCTAACATAGGTTTCAAAGACGGATAGAAGATAATTTGCATCATAATCAAGAACTATATAACCACTTTTAACCCCTTCATTGTCAAAAACGCTGACAATAAGAGTTGTAATTAGCTTAGTTACAGTGATATTGTTGATAATTTCGGTTTCCATATATAACGGAACTATATATAATTTTTTGTCAGTAATCGTGCCAATATGATCAAAATAACTTTCTTCAGACCTTGATGAGAGTTCATCAGTTGGGATGATCGTCAACTCTTGATTGATCCTATTTAGCAAGATCAATTGATCTCCATCCAAATTCAAAAATTCCACACTGGAGAATTGTGGCTTGTTATTGGTAATTCGGTAAAATAACTGCTCTACACCATCAAGATTCACTTCTTCTGGATTTTCCAAATAAAACTGCATTTCGTCAGCATCGCTCATCACTTGCATATCAGTGTATGTGTTTGTCAAAGCATTGGAAATGATAAAATCAATGATATTTATCTTTTCATTAGCTAAAGAAACCTGCTGAGACTCAAGTGTTGCTTTTTCAGCGTTTACAACCGAAAAATAGCTCCAGTTCACCAGCGCTAGAATTGGAACGATTACAAGCGACAACCATCCATAGTGGTTGAATGTCGAAGATACGTGACGCCAAAATTTTGTTAGAAAAGATTTCATTGAAATCACCTTTGATGTTCACTATTAATATTTATTATATCATAATAAAAAACACATTTTCCATATTCACGCTAAAAGAATTCCAATAATTAGAATTATTGTTCGTATTTTTTAAAATGAGGACAAAAAAATACTCATTCTTGTCCTATTTGTTAAGGGTTTAAGAATGAGTAAATTTTTCAAATTTTTTATTAACCTATGAAATTGATTGTAATCTTGACAGGGTTATGGTCGCTATAAACAAAATTCTCATCAAGGGTTTCAACGGTGTCAATATTGAGATTATTGGAAACGATGAAGCCATCAATTAAGTAATACTGATTATTATCAGGATTTTCCGTATCATAGGCTTGATGCAAGAGTCTACAGCTCGGCTTGGTTATGTCGACGCCAAAACTAAAGTCGTTTTCCTCGAACCAAATACCATCCATAGGAAATGCTTGCCAAAACTCATCATTTTTTAATTCAAACAGATATTCGAAATCACTTTCGCCATTTTCTATTATTGCCTGAGGGAAAGTTTGATTGAAATCTCCCCCGACGATAACGTAATTGCCCTCATCATACTCTTCAAGCATCAAAGTTTTTAAAGCTTCCATCTCTTCCATTCTCATTGTACCATCATCATAAGCAGATAGATGGACATTGATAACAGTGAGATATTTGTTGCTATCCTTGATGGGATACTTGGTAATCATCATTGCTCTTTTCAGGTTTGCAAGGCTAATTGGCCAATTAAAACTTC
>JAVEWC010000081.1:0-4688 GCA_034004745.1 Candidatus Izemoplasmatales bacterium
TGGCCATGGAATGAAATGGGCAAGAATTGCAATAAAGGCAATGTTGAAGCTTACAAAGCAATGGAAGAGCAGTATATGCTAGGGAAAATCAGGGCGATTGGTGTCAGTAATTTTGAGATTGAACATTTGGAAAACATCATTAGCAATTGTGATATCGTACCTCATGTGAATCAGATTGGTCATTTCATTGGTTTGGACCATAAGAGTTTAATAGAATATTGTGAAGAAAAGGAGATTTTCATCGTTGCCTACTCACCATTAGGCATCGGGTATCTCTTGAGCAATCCGACAGTTAATGAAATTGCGGAAAAGTACGAAGTGACTCCAGCTCAGATTTGCATCAGATACTTGTTGCAAAAAGGCATGGCTCCAATTCCGAAATCAGTACATGAAGACAGAATCATTCAAAATACGGAAGTTGATTTTGTAATCAAAGAAGAAGACATGGAGATTCTTGATAATGTCAAAGGGGATCCAAGGCGTTGGGAATAACTGAATAAAAAGTAAATAAAGAAGATGTTTTGAACGATTTTTCAAAGCGTCTTTTTTTGCTTTAAAATTAGGTACTATATTCTTTTAATCTATGGTAAAATAGTGGTGATTGTGAGGTTATTTGTATGAATGAATTGAGAAAAGAAATAGACTTGATTGATGAGGAAATGCAAAAGCTATTCTTAAAGAGGATGGCTTTGGTCAAAAAGATTGCTGAGGAAAAGAAAACTAAGAATCTGCCAATTTTGAATCAAGAAAGGGAGAGTGAAATCTTATCCCGAATGACCGCAAAGATTAAAGACAATAAGTTGGCGGGTCTTTATCCGAAGTTCATCGTCAATGTTTTAGAAATTTCCCGAGTATATCAAGAATTGCTGATGAAGGAGTAAACTTATGAAGTATATTGATTTAAGAAGCGATACAGTGACGAAATTGACTTTAAAAATGAGAGAAGAAATGATGAAAGCTGAGGTTGGCGATGATGTTTTCAGTGATGACCCAACCATGAACGCCTTGGAAATTTACACGGCTGATTTATTCGGAAAAGAAGCTGCCATCTTTGTGCCATCAGGAACTTTCTCAAACCAGCTAGCGCTTTTCACCCATTGCAAGCAAGGTGATGAAGTTATTGTCGATCAATTTGCACATATCGTCCAACATGAATCTGGGGCATCGCCAATCATATCCGGGGTGCAATTATTTACCCTGGAAAGCAATGGCGGCATTTGGGATTTAGAAAAATTGGAAAAAATGATTAAGGTTAGAACTATTTCCACTACTAGAACGAAATTGGTGTGCATGGAGAATGCGTATGGCGGCAAGGTATTACCTTTGGATTACATGGAAAAAGTGTTTAACATCTCGAAAAAGCATGGTTTGTCAGTTCATTTGGATGGAGCGAGAATCTTCAACGCCGCTACAGCGTTGAAAGTTCATGTTAGAGAAATGGCAAAATATGCCGATACTGTGAGTGTCTGTCTATCAAAAGCTTTGGGTGCTCCGGTCGGAACAATATTGGTTGGACCTAAAGATTTTATTGAAAAGGCTAGATACAACCGAAAAATTATGGGTGGCGGGATGAGACAGATTGGTATTTTGGCTGCTTGTGGTTTTGTGGCAATTAAAGAGATGAGCCAAAGACTTTCCATCGATCATGAAAATGCCAGATATATGGAAGGCTTGTTGAAAGAGATTCCAGGCATAAAAATCGATGAAACTCAAACAGACATCAATATGGTCTTCTTTGATATTGATGACGACAAAAAATATAATTTGGATAGCTTCTTGCTTGAAAACGGAGTCAAAATCTTACCTTATGAAGGGGCATTTCGTTTTGTGACTCATTATGATGTTTCCAGAGCGGAAATAAAGCAAGCGATTGAACTTGTAAAACGGTATTTCTCTTAGGTTTTGTGCAAGCACTTTCTTTAAAAGAAAGTATTGGTTTAGAAAAATAGTTATGTTATAATTACAATGGTTTAATTTTAAAACGGAGGACAGTAGATGATTTTTCAAAAAGCCAAAGGAATTCACATTGAAGGCAGAAAAGAAGCCTGCAAGAAAATTCCGATTAAAGATTACTTGAGTCCTAAGTATGTTTACATACCTTTGCTTCAAAGAGCCACCAACTTAAAAGCTGAAGTTAGCGTCGGCGATGAAGTGAAGATAGGACAATTAGTAGCTACAAATGAGCAACAGATGAACATCAGAGTTCATGCTAGCATCAGCGGTAAAGTCACCGGCATCAAGAAAGCATGGCACTCAAGTGGTAAGATGGTCGATTCGATTGAAATTGAGAATGACTTCAAGAATCAATTGATTGAAACTATCAAAAAAGAAGAAAATGTTGATTCTTTGACTAGAGAACAACTGATTAAAAAAATGGAACTTGCAGGTATTACAGGTCTAGGCGGAGCAGGTTTTCCAACACATATCAAATATAAAACCAAGGCTAAAATCGATGCGGTTATTATTAATGCCATCGAATGTGAGCCTTATTTGACATGTGATTTTCATTTTATTACCAAATATCCGGAGAAACTGTTAAAAGGCGCAACTTATTTCATGAGAGCTGCTGATGCAAAAAAAGTTGTGGTTGCTTATAAAACTTACAACAACCAAATCAGGGAAGCATTGCAACCGTTCTTATCGAAGTATCCACATGTAGAATTACACCCAATCAAAAACATCTATCCGGCTGGTTGGGAAAAATACATTGTAGAACAAGTAACCAAGAAAACCTATAATGGTTTACCGGCTGAAGCAGGAGTAATTGTCAATAACTCAGCGACTGCCATCACTTTCTGTGATGCGGTGGAAATGAATATTCCATTAATAGCTAGACCGGTTTCAATCAATGGTGAAGGCATTCTTCACCCATCTTCATTCTACGTGCCAATCGGCACAAAAGTCAGTGAATTGGTGGAATTATGCGGCGGTTACGTCAAGGATCTTGATCCTTTGAAGTATAATTATATCGCTGGTGGACCAATGACAGGTAGAGCTATTTTCATCGATGATTTAATCGTCAATGACACCTTGGGAGCGGTTATTGTCAAGAAAGCCAGTGAGGGTGTTTACCCTGAGTGTTTGGGTTGCGGTAAGTGTGCAGACGTTTGTCCGGTATATTTGACCCCAACAGAAATCAAAAAAGCTTTTGAAAGAAAAGATGTTAAATTATTGGGTGATTTAAATGCCAATAAATGTGTTGAGTGCGGACTATGTTCATATATTTGTCCTTCTCATATTGAAATAACAGAAGCAGTCGCAAAAGGTAAAGACTTGCTGAGGAAAGGAGCTAAATAATGGCTAGATTTGCTGGCGGAAAAGCCCCATTCGTAAGAGCTTCAGAAGAAAAAGATTATGGCACAAAAGTAATCATGAGAGACGTCATGATTGCGTTGTTACCAGTGATTTTATTCTCTTGGTACAAGAATGGCATTCAAGTATATATCGATGGAAATATCGGTTTGTTGGAAATGTTCTACCCATTGGTTTTCATCCTGATTGGTGGCTTTTTATCAGTATTAATGGAAGGAATCTTCTATTTTGTGACTGATAAGGAAAATCGTACAATCAAAAGTGTTATGCAAAAACTGTCTTTATCATTCCCGGCTATTCCTGGATTGATCCTGGCATTGTTATTACCGCTTTATACTCCAATCTGGGTTTTGATTTTTGCAGCCTTCATCGCTACGATTATCGGTAAGATGATCTTTGGCGGTTTTGGACACAATGTCTTCAATCCAGCTTTATTGGGATATGCAGTAGTTGGATTCACGCTCATGGGTGTTATTAATAATGCCGGTGGATTATTCAATGCTTCCGAAGCTGTTATCGATGCTTATGCCGGAGCGACTCCACTTGGAAAACTTGCTTCTAGCGGCCAGATCAATTATGATACCCTGGTAGCTCCATATGGAAGTCTTTGGGATTTCTTTATCGGTACCATTCCTGGTGCTCTTGGTGAAACAAGTGCCTTGGCAATTCTATTCGGTGGACTTTATTTGGTAATCCGTAAAGTTATCAAATGGTATACTCCAGTGATTTATGTTGGAACAATCTTTGTTCTTTCCTGGATTATCGGTGCTGTTACCGGCGATGCTGGTTTATGGTTCCCTGCATATTCAATTTTATCCGGTGGTGTGATGTTTGCGGCTGTTTTCATGATTACGGAACCCGTCACAACTCCTACCAATGTTTTGGGTAAAGTATTCTTTGCGTTGTTCTTGGGTGTCTTCACGGTCTTGTTCCGTTTTGTCGGTTCTCTTCCTGAAGGTGTGGGAACATCGCTTATCTTCATGAATATCTTCACCTTGCCAATTGACAAGTTTACAGCTGTCATCAGAACTAAGAGATTTAAAAAACCTGGTGGTTTATATTTAGGGATTTTAACGGGATTATTAGTTATCTTAGCGGTTTATACTCTTGTTAAAGCTGGAGCGATGTACACCGTTTATATTCCATTCTTAGGGTGGGTGATATAAAATGAAAAAATTCTTACAGAATAATGCAGCTATTTTAGCATTCAGTTTAATTTTGGTTGTCATTTTCGTCGTCGGGGGAATTTTCTCCAGATTCATGACAACCGAAAAAAATGAATTTATCTCGGAGTACCAAGCAGCTGAAGAGTTAAGGGTTTATTACGAGTCCTTGATTGAAGTGGCTGGCAAAGGTGAAAAAGTTGAAGTATTTAC
>JAVEWC010000082.1:0-4614 GCA_034004745.1 Candidatus Izemoplasmatales bacterium
TTCGACAATGCCAGCCCATGATTTTACTGTTTATGCCAAGTGGTCCCCAGTAACTTATGAACTTCACTACTACATTTTGCCTGATGATTTTAATCCGTTCATGGATGAAATTGTTTTGGAAGCACCGCAATTCGTTAGTGTGGCACTCGGTGGAGAATTTACAATTGGTTTGTCAAACCAAGGAGAAATTTTTGCTTGGGGGAATAATGAATACGCTCAACTCGGTAACGGCTTATCCAATAGCAAATACCGTCCTATAAACATAACTGAATTTTTTAATCTCAATGAAAATGAACAAATAATTCAGATATCGGCTGGATATATGCATTCTGCGGCACTCAGCCAAATGGGAAGATTATATCTTTGGGGTGATAACGAAGATGGACAATTAGGTATTGATGATACTTTTATCCATATGACTCCAGTAGATATAACCGATAATTTTGATTTGCTCGGCGAAGAAAAAATCATAAAAGTCGAACTTGGAAACTATTTTTCTTCAGCTCTGACTTCCTCGGGCAGATTATTCATGTGGGGCTATAATACTTCAGGTGAACTGGGTGATGGCGGAAATGTATCGAGACAAATTCCTTATGACATCACATCAAATTTTGGCTTGGCTGGCGAAGAAAAGCTTGTTGACGTAAGTTTAGGCGGTAGTCACGCGTTGGCGTTGACTTCAAATAATCGCATCTTTTCTTGGGGTTTCAACAATAATATGCAACTTGGCGATGGGACAACAACTTCCAGAAATACTCCAGGAGAAATAACATCACAATTTACATTTGCTTCCGGAGAAACGATAACACAAGTAGCAGCTGGCAATCATCATAGCGCAGTTGTAACTTCGCTTGGTGAGATATATACATTTGGCTTTAATTTTTATGGTCAATTAGGTGATGGCTCAACTTTAAACAAAGGCACTCCAACAAACATAACCGGACAGTTTACTCTAAGCTCAGGCGAAAAAGTGGAAAGAGTTACTTTGGGAGTGCATTTCAGTTCAGCGATTACCAATCAATCAAATATATATACTTGGGGATTGAATGCAAGTAGTCAACTGGGAGATGGTACCTTTAACAATCGTTCCAACCCAATCAATATTTCCGGTTTATTTTCTTTCGGCACTGACAAAAATATCTCTGATATTGCACTAGGTGATAGATTTATGGCAATCGTTGATTCAGAAGGTTTGATGTACTTATGGGGAGATAATAATGAAGGAAAGTTGGGAATAGGCTCGATTATTTTTCAACCTACACCACAAAATCCAACCTTCATAATTCCTGAAGTGGTCATCATGGCTTACCTTTTAAATGAAATAGACGAACTTTTGGTGCCGGAAAGAATAGGAGATACCTTCTTGGGTTGGTATAAAGATCTTCATTTTGCTGAAGCGTTTGATGATGTCTTGAATCCTGATGGACCAACCATTTTATATTCAAATTGGTCTTCATACCCGGCCATAATTCTTCAAGAAACGGATTTTCTTGAAGCTGAAGAAATTCATTATTTCTATTTCACCTTGGATGTAGCGACTACTATCAGTGCATATACTATCAGCGAAATTGACACTTACGGTACTTTGATGGACGATTCAGAAAATGTGATAGAAGAAAACGACGATTCGATAAATGGCGGATATAATTTCTTGATTGAGTACGAACTTGAACCTGGCACCTATATTATCGCTGTTGAAGCTTAT
Organism: Candidatus Izemoplasmatales bacterium; assembly: GCA_034004745.1. Classification (GTDB taxonomy): domain Bacteria; phylum Bacillota_I; class Bacilli_A; order Izemoplasmatales; family Hujiaoplasmataceae; genus UBA2289. Next base: position 1,706 of record JAVEWC010000082.1, read on the forward strand.
GATTCACAAACAACTGGGGACTATACAATTGTCATAATCAAGAATTAGATTGGATTTTATTAAAAAAACAAAACTCATTGATGTTGATAAAAGTTATATGAGTTAGATGCAATATTATTTTTACTGTAAATTCCATCCTTTGATTTTACTTTAAATTCCTTTTAAAAGAAAGTGAGATTCTTTTTATGAAAAAATGGATATTTTTATTTATGGTTTTAATAATGTCAGTTTTCCTTGTCGGTTGTAATTCAGGGCCATCTACGACTCTAGAAACAACTACGATAGAAGAAGTTCCAACAACTATTCCGACAACATCTGGAGGAACTATCAGCGGAAGTACACTTTATGTCGTTCAATTTGAATCTAATGGAGCTGGTGAAATCAACGATTTAGCCGTAGAAAAAGATCATAAGTTCACTGCTCCGGAAATTACTAGGGAAGGCTATACTTTAAGCGGATGGTATTTAAGTGAAGATAACGGGATAAATTTCATCAAAAAATGGAATTTCACTACCGATACAGTCACTTCAAACATCAAACTGTATGCTGTATGGGAAATAAATCAATACACTCTAACATTCGAATCAAACGGAGGATCGTTCATTGAAAGTTTGACACAAGATTATGGCACGGATATAATTCCGCAAGAACCGCCGGTAAGAGATGGATTTACCTTTTCCGGCTGGTACTTGGATGAGGATTTGAGTGAAATATACCTTTATTCGACAATGCCTGCTCATGACTTTACAATCTATGCCAAATGGACGGATAATGAGTTCTCTTTAATCTATGAAATCTTTCCTGACGGAGATATACCGATGAACTCGATCATATTGACCAATGATGAAACAATTATCGATATGGAAACCGGATTTTTCCATCAAGCAGTTCTTACTTCAAAGGGTAGAATATTTACTTGGGGTCATAATAGTAGTGGGCAATTAGGTGATGGAACTATTGACCGCAGAACTTATCCTTTGGAAATAACTGATAATTTTGAGCTAGAAACAGATGAAATAATTATAGATTTAATTTTGGATCAAAATCAATCAGCCGCAATTACTTCTTCAGGAAGACTGTTTTATTGGGGTGCGAATTTTGAAACTTACTCTGCGATTAAATATCCTAATGACATCACCGCCTCATTTAACCTTAATGTTACAGAAACGATTGTCGATGTTGACTTTGGAAATGCCTGTGCCATCGTATTAACATCATTTGGCCGAGTGTTTACCTGGGGTTCAAACGATTATGGTCAATTGGGCAATTTGACTACGGAAGATAGTTTTACACCTGTCGATATCACTGCCAATTTTGCTTTAGCTGTAGAAGAGGATATCATCCAAGTTGAACTTGGTTATGGTCATGGTGGTGCTTTGACTTCTTCAGGAAGATTGTTTACCTGGGGAGCCAATGGCTACGGTCAATTGGGTAACAATACCACCGTTAATAGCAGCGAACCTATTGAAATAACTCCTAATTTCATTTTGGCCATCGAAGAGATAATAATTCAGATTGATTTTGAATCAGCTTATTCTTCAGTTCTAACTTCTTGGGGTGAAGTTTTAGTTTGGGGTGAAAATAATTACGGACAGATTGGCGATGGTACGAATTCAGAAAAACATCTGCCGCAAAGAATAACCAGTAATTTCAGTTTGAACCCGGAAGAAAATATCGTTTTATTTGAAACCAGCGGTTTTCATTCATTGGCTTATTCAGATCAAGGCAAATTATTTTGTTGGGGATTAAACGGTGACGGACAATTAGGTTATGGCGACTTGGTCAACCGGAACTTACCTAATCAAATTACCTATAACTTCACTCTCGAAGAAGAGGAAGTTATTGTCGGTTTGTCTTTACACTATAAAAATTCCAGTTTTATAACCTCTACCGGAAGAATCTTTATTTGGGGAGACAATTCAAATGGCCAACTAGGAAACAACACTTTCGTTGATGAGATTTTACCAATTGAAAAAACCATTTACCATGAGATTGCTAGTATCCATGAAGAATTGTTAAGCGGTGGCGAAACAATTACTCTATATGAACCAACAAGAGAAGGCTATGTTTTCAGTGGTTGGTATTTGGACGAGGACTTGACGATTCCTTTTACCTCCGAAACGATGCCATATGAAGACATAAGACTATATGGTGAGTGGATAATTGCCACATAATCTTTGAAAAGCTTGTAACCCTAAGGTCTCAAACTGAAATTTGAGGCCTTTTTTCATTATCTTATTTTAGATATTAAGTCAAGATGTAGTATAATAAAGTCACATAAAAGGTTAGGGCGGTTTTTTAATGGTGAAAAAGTTTTCTGTTATGCTAATATTGAATTTATTGATATTATCAGTGGTTGGCTGTGGTCTTTCTCCGGCTTCAAGCACTGAATCTTTAACCACGACTTTTTATCCGACGACTTTTACCTGGCCTGAAGTTGAAATGACTGAAGATGCGAGAATTCCATTAATCAACCAAAAGTATCAAGACCTTTATTCATCGCTACCTACTGAACTTTCCGCTTCACTAATATTGCCTGATATTGATACCGATGGTTACTCGATTGATTATTATTTGAATGATGTGAGTTTGAATGACAATAACTTGGATTATATTCCTCAAAGTTATGATGAAGTAATAACTTTAACCTTAAAAATCACCTATCAAGGTTTGAGTTTGAGTTTTGAACATGAGATTTTACAACTACGGGATGAAACACTCTATAACGAGGAACAAACATCCTTGCGTTTCGATGAAATTGTTGAAGAAATCAAAGATATGATTCCCGAAGTTATTTTTTCTGATTTTACCATTCCCGATATTTCCATTTCTGGCGTAGAGACCTACTTTTTTGTCGATAAATCCTATATTTATCATGGACGTTTGATTTTTACTTTTCCAGAAAGTGA
>JAVEWC010000083.1:0-4598 GCA_034004745.1 Candidatus Izemoplasmatales bacterium
TAAATAATAATTTAATTATCAAAGAATTGTCAAACGAGGAGAATTAAAATGGCTCAGAAACAGATTTTTCCGACCAAAGGTAATTTGTTGGCTCTGAAAAAAACTGTAAAATTAGCGGAACTCGGTTATGAATTGATGGATAGAAAAAGAAATATTCTAATAAGGGAAATGATGAAACAAGTTGAACGAGTTAGAAGTTTGAGAAGCGAAATAGCTTATATCTATCAACGAGCATATTTTACTTTACAAGAGGCTAATATTACGCTTGGAGTCATAAATGACATTGCCAAAGCCATTCCTATCGATAATAATTTGGATATTACGTATCGCTCGGTAATGGGGGTGGAAATTCCTAAAGTACTTTATGAAGAGGAAGATATAAAAATTCGTTATGGTATTTCCAGTACAAATACCAAGTTTGACTATGCTTACAAAAGTTTTCTCAAAGCCAGAGACTTGACGTTGATTTTGGCAGAGGTGGACAATAGTTTGTATCGTTTGGCAGACGCCATTAGAAAAACCAGAAAAAGGGCTAACGCACTGAAGAATATCGTGATTCCGGATTACAAGCTAAAAATCAGATTTATCAGTGACACTTTGGAAGAAAGAGAACGAGAAGAATTCACCAGAAGAAAAGTTATCAAGTCCATGCAAGAAAAAAAACTTGCCCACAATTAGAAGATATTTCTTGACTAAAAGGTGTAAATATATCATAATATTAAATGACTCTTTAGGGGTGTGGTGTCAACGGTAGCACGACAGTCTCCAAAACTGTTTGTACGGGTTCGAATCCTGTCACCCCTGCCAATAGGAGTCAAAATAGAAAATAGCACTTAAACATTTGTTTCGACAAATGTTTATTTTTTTATATCAAGAGCGAATTTTATCGAATAAAACAATTAAATATGCCTAATATGTCACCAATTCGGTTCAAAAAATCGAATTATATTATCTTTTCTTTTTGAGCATTTATGATATAATGTAATAAGACTGAAAGCGTTTTATACGGAAGGAGATTTATATATGAACGAATATAAAGCGGATGCAATAAAAAATGTTATTTTACTTGGCCACTTAGGAAGTGGCAAAACATCTTTATCTGAATCCTTGGCTTACACGGCTTCGGCTATCGATAAGAAAGGCAGTATTGAAAAGAAAACTACCGTTTCTGACTATACTCCAGAAGAACAAACAAAGTTGAGTTCTTTATCTACCGGTTTATTGCCGTTGGAATTCAAAGGAGTAAAAATCAATATTTTAGACGCTCCTGGAGCTGATGAATTGATCGGTGACATAACTCATTCTTTAGAAGTTGCCAACGCAGCCATTTTGGTTGTTGACGCATCGAGCGGCGTACAAGTTGGAACGGAAAAAATGTGGTTGGAAATCAAGAAAAGAAATCTACCGGCAATCATCTTCCTTAACAAAATGGACAAGGAAAACATTAAATTTGATGAATTGCTTGAACAGATCAGAACTAAACTAGGTAAACAAGCCGTACCATTCTGCTTGCCATTAGGCAAAAGCGATGAGTTCAATGGCTTTGCTGACGTTGTAGAGTTAAAAGCTAGAATCTACGATGGAACGACATCACAAGATGGTGAAATTTATCCAGAAAAGATGGATAAGGTAGAATCATTACGCCAAGAATTGATTGAAACAGTGGCTGGTTCAGATGAAGAACTGTTGGAAAAATATTTCAATGGTGAAGAACTAACAATGGATGAAATCCGCAATGGTTTGAAAAAATCAGTTTACGCCGGAGAAGCTGTCCCTGTAGTTGTTGGTTCTAGTACTAAGGATATTGGGGCTTTGACATTGCTTCATATGATTCGTCAGTATTTCCCGACCGTGGCTGAAACTTTGGAAGTCAGCGGGAAAAACGATAAGGGTGATGAAGTAAAAAGACATTACAAAGATGAAGAACCATTCTCAGCCTTTGTATTCAAGACTTTAATTGACCCATTTGTTGGTACTATCAACATCATGCAAATAAAATCAGGTACTTTGACAAAGGATCAAGAAATTTACATTTCTTCTAAAGAAGGAACTGATAAAGCTTCTCAAGTATTTGCTTTATTAGGAAAGCAACAGATCCCAATGGATATTTTCCATGCAGGCGATATCTGTGCAATGGCAAAAGTAGCTGACGTGAAGACGGGGTCTTCTTTATCTGATAAGAAAAATATCATTATTTATCCACAAATCGTTTCTCCAACTCCTACCATGTATTTGGCAATTAAGCCGGAAAACAAAAAGGATGAAGATAAATTATCAAATGCATTAGGCAAACTTTTATTGGAAGATAATACCTTAGAAGTTGTCAGAAATAAAGAAACTTCACAGCTTCTTATTGGTGGCCAAGGAACAATTCATCTTGGTTATATAATTGAAAAGATGAAAAACATGTTTAAGGTTACAGTAATTTCTGAGGATCAAAGAATTGTTTATCGCGAAACCATCAAACAAACCGCTACGGCAGAAGGAAGATACATTAAACAATCAGGCGGTTCAGGTTATTATGGTGTCGTTGTAATGCGATTCGAACCGAATCCAAGTGGTGAATACGAGTTCGCTGAAGAAGTATTCGGCGGAGCAGTGCCTAGAGGTTATTTCCCTGCAGTTGACAAAGGTTTGCAAGAAACTTTGGAGCATGGTGTATTAGCTGGATTCCCGGTTATCGGTGTCAAAGGTATTTTGACCGATGGTAAGTACCATCCGGTTGACTCCAATGAATTAGCATTCAAAATGGCTGCTTCTATAGCTTTCAAAGAAGCTTGCAAGAGTGCTAAACCGACAATTTTAGAGCCAATTCATAAACTTGAAATCACTATTAAAGACGAATATCTTGGTGACGTTTTAGGCGATATCAATAAGCGTAGAGGTAGAGTTATGGGTATGGAACCATCACTTCCTGGTTACCAAAAAGTCATCGCTGAAGCACCAGAAGCAGAAATCACAAAATATACAATCGACCTTAAGGCTATGACTCAAGGATCAGGGACATTCTCAAGAGAGTTCACTCGTTATGAAGAAGTTCCTGGTAACTTAATCGATAAAATTGTTGAAGAACACAAAAAATACGTAGAAGAACATAAATAGAAGTAAATTTGGCAGTCGTTATGATTGCCATTTTTATTTTCAATTTTCTTGACATCATAACAGATGAATGTTAAAGTATTATGTGTGATAGAGTAATTTATGAAAGGTGATTTATATGGAAAAAATTGGACTATTAATCGACAGCACCACCCTTACCAGAAAAGAAATTTCGGATTATGAATTCATAAAAACTGCTTATTTGAAAGTAATCATCGACCAGAAGGAATATTTGGAAAAAGAACTTACAAAAGAAGACATGGAAAAATATCTTGCTGGCAGTCACAAAATGCTGACATCGCAACCATCGCCACAAAATTTTCTGGATTTATACCATGATTTTAAAAATGAAGGATACACTCACGTTTTAGTTGTCGTTTTGGCGGAAAAAATTAGCGGAACTTATCAATCTGCAATGATTGCCAAAACCATGTTTGAAGAATCAACAATGGAAATAAGCATCCATTCACCGCATACAGCATCGTTTGGTATAGCGAATGGTATTAGCGTCATCGCCGAGAAGGTAAAAGCTAAAACAGCATTTTCGGAAGTACTGGATTTATACTATAAATTGTTTCGCGAACCGCTAGTTACTTTTACAATTAGTGATTTGATGCATCTATTAAAAGGCGGAAGATTAAATAAAGTTCAGGCTTTAATTGGTACTGTTTTAAAAATTAAACCGATAATTGAAATGATTGACGGTAAATTGGAACTGGTCAAAAAAACTAGAACCAACAATGCCTGTTATGATTTTTTTGTCGAAAAAATTGAATATTATACGAATAAATACGATAATGTCTACATCGATATAATTGATCTGCATGCTGAAGAATGGGGTCAAAAACTGGAAGATTATGTAAAAAAGAATCATCCGAAAACGATAATTCGTCGCACAAATTATGTTAGCCCTGTATTTTTTGTTCACTTAGGCAATAAAGGCTTTGGCATAGCGATTGTAGCTTACTAAATAGTTTAAAATTCCGGTAAAAAACCGGAATTTTCTTTTTCTTAAATTGGAAATATATTTCTTGACAAAAGACCTATCATTTAGTAAACTAGTATATGCGAAAAAGATTTGGCGATTGTGGCGAAGGGGTTAACGCATCGGATTGTGGCTCCGACATTCGTGGGTTCGAGTCCCATCAGTCGCCCCAACATACTTAAAAGAATGGGCTATGGCCAAGTGGTTAAGGCATCGGACTTTGACTCCGAGATCGGTAGTTCAAATCTACCTAGCCCAGCCATTTTTTTTAAGACCCGCTAGCTCAGCCGGTAGAGCATTTGACTTTTAATCAAAGGGTCAGGCGTTCGAATCGCCTGCGGGTCACCATCTTTTTGCGGGCGTGGCGAAATTGGCAGACGCGCTAGACTTAGGATCTAGTTCTTATGAGTGCAGGTTCAAGTCCTGTCGCCCGCACCAAGAGCAAAATAAAGACTCCCTGACGGGAGCCTTTTTACTTTAACGGATTGAATAGTTCTTTTATTTGTTTTTCTCT
>JAVEWC010000084.1:0-3331 GCA_034004745.1 Candidatus Izemoplasmatales bacterium
TTGATAATAGCATCTTTGTTGACATATACACCCATGTCGCCTTCAACAGTTCTTTTGGCAAAAGGTTCTGGCGCAATCAATATTTTATTTATTTCCTCTTTACCTTGAGTTACTGAATGGATGTCAGTAGTAGCTCCGCCAACATCGACGGTTATCAAATCACCAATGGCACTTTGCAATAGCTTTGCTGCTTCCATTACAGCGCCTGGAGTTGGAATGATTGTTTCATTTACTATTTCTTTTACATGTTCCATTCCCGGTGCTTGGATAATGTGTTTTTCAAATACATCCTGGATTATCTTTCTGGTATTATCAACCTCTAAACAATCGATTTTAGGATAAACATTATTGCTGATATAAAGATATTGTTCTTGATGATTTTCTTCGAACAACTTTTTTACCCAGGTGTGATTTTGAATGTTTCCAGCATAGATTACAGGAATATTCAGTTTTAAACCCGAGATTATTTTCGCGTTTTCAAGTGCAGTTTTTCTTTCGCCGAAGTCGACTCCACCCGAAATCATGATAATATTCAGTTTTTCTTTTTTCACGTCTTCTATCTGATATTCATCAAGAATTCCAGAAGTAATTATTTTTAAGTTTGCCCCTGCTCCTAAGGCGGCTTCTTTTGCAGCTTTTACAGTCATGTCATAGACAAGACCGTGAACGCTCATTTTTAAACCACCAGCAGCACTAGAACTCGCAAAAATATCTTTTGCGAGTAATTCCTTAACATTCAAATTTTGCATTAAGTTGGTTTTTGCTTGGTTCAAACCAATATTTACATCGCCTTGAGCGACAGTCGTCGCTGCGAATCCGCTGCCCAAAAAAACTGGATTGTCTGTAGTTAATCCATCAAAGGCATTCATGATTGTGGTGGTTGAACCAATTTCAGCTACTAATGCATCAATTTTCATTCATCTCAACCTTTTTCTTAACTAGGAAAGAGGCAACGTGATGACCTTTGGTACCTCTTGAGAATCCTGCATCCACACCATTTTTTACTGCTAATTCAGGTGTTACCTGCGTTCCTCCGGCGATAATGATTATTTTATCTCTTACACCTTTTTCCATTGCATAATCATGTGTCTTCTTCATGTTTTTGTAATGCACATCATCATGAGAAATGATAGTAGACATCAGAATTGCATCAGCGTTAGCTTCGATAGCGGCATCAACTAATTTTGTGATTGGAACAGAAGTTCCAAGATAGATACAGTTGATACCATACTTCTCGATACCTCCATGTTTAATGTCTATAATCTCTCTCAAACCTACAGAATGTTCATCTTCACCTACTGTACCGGCAATGATGGTCATCGGATTATTACTTACGTATTCTCTAATTTCCGTATCGCTCAACAAATCAGGTTCTTTGGCCAAAACAAGAGTGTTAAGGTCAATTTCAACATCAAGTCTTCCCTTGATTTGTATCCTGGTTGCTTCAGCGTTTTGCAAGACTTCACGATGGATTATTTCTGCATCTAGAAGATTCATTTTTTTCGCTATTACCAAAGCAGCTGCTTCAGCGTATCTAATTGAGGTTGGTAGAGTCACATCCACTACTAATATTCCGTCTCCCGCCCATTCAACCTCAGGTTTTATAAGATTGGAATTCAAGTATTTCTTAGTAGTCTCTAGTCTTACATTGACATTATCTTCTTCATCAAGTTCATCAATGTATTGTATTTTGTTTCTGTCTTCAAAAGTTGAACCACCTATTAAATTCGCTGGCGATTCATCAACTTTCAATCCATATTGCAAGACATTGTTATATCCGAAATGAGCAGTCACAGGAGCGAAATAATCTTCATCTCTTTCGAATACTGTATTGGCACCTATTCCACCATTGATTTTCCTTGAGATTCCATCATAATTTCTTTCAGGATAAATTCCTGAGTCAATAAAGAAACCGTCTTCAACAGCTTGAAAATATCCGCCTGAAGCAAGCAGTTCCTCAAAAAATAAAATTGCGCGTTCTTTCAATTCTCTGACTTTGTTTGGTAGGTAACCATCTTTTTTGAGATCAACCATTTCCAAAAGTCCGTCCATGCCGATTAAAGCTTGTTTTGCGGTATCGCAAGCTTCAACATTGTACATATGCCATGGCACATTTCTGCCTTCATCTGGGGTGATGGTCGATTGTATATCGGCAGAAGTCAATTTTGAGATCATCATATTGAGAACGTGAGTAACCGTGGCTTCTCTGGTTGAAGATTCCATGTATTTAGTATTCATTTGTGCTCGCATCTTGTATTTGTCAAAAAAGTCTCTCAAAGCTTTAGCATAAGGGAGATTGATTTTTAAATCCGGAGCGGGAGCAGCAGTAGGCGGAACGGTAGATAAAGCAATGTTTCCTGGTTTCATGCCTATCTTTTCCGAAAAAAGACTGTTTATTGCATGTTGAACCATCAGTTCAGGCATGACTTTCCAAGCTACCATTGCGGTTGCATTGGCATTATGTGCGCCATCGATTTGCAAAATATCTGCCCAAGCCATGATTTTCTTGCTTTCTGCAGCATCAACAAAAGACCTGACCATATTTATGTTTCGATACAAAACATTGTATTGTGGATCCTGGTGGGCGCCGTTGACGCCTTCTTCAGCGAACATTACTGCAATGTCTGGACCGGCAACACCACTCACATATGAATGAAAATTAATCGGTCTTCCTACTTCATCTTCAATGATGTCTAGAGCTTTTCTTTGAGCTCTTACTTGTTTTCTGGTAATTGGTACACCACCAACACCTTGAGGGCTTCCTTCAATCAATCCATCGTAATGTGATTGACCGGCAGTTCGAATAACCATAAGGTGATCAGCTCCGTGCCAAGCAGCCATTCTCATTCTTCGAATATCATCTTCAAACCTGCCGCTTGCGATTTCTGAAGTTATCACTTGAATTGGTTGAGGATCAATATTGTCAAAATATTTTGCAGCTGGCAGAGGTATGCTATTTTTCAACGGCTTGGAAGCTTCAGAATAAGTGTTACCTGCCATTTCCAAGTTAGCTACGGGTTCTCTCCATGCCCAACCGCGACGCCTTGGTTCATATTTATCCAAATCTTTTAATATTTCTAAGATATTCAGTTTATCATTTTTATTCATGATTTTTCACCCCAAAGCTGTCTTTGACTTTATCCCAACCATGATTGCTAATCAATTTTAAACCAGCTTCCCTGATATCGATTTTTTCGATTTGGGATAAACGATAAACCACATGTCCAGCTCCCTTGCCAATTAAACCATTATTTATAACTTTTTCAACTATGTCTTTTGCTTCCAAGGAAGAAAAACCCATACGAAGCAAAACGCTTCTCTCAATGGCAGG
>JAVEWC010000084.1:3431-4585 GCA_034004745.1 Candidatus Izemoplasmatales bacterium
CCGGTAAGATTTCCACCACCGGCATTGGTACAAACAACCATATCCGGTTCTTTGCCAGTTAATCTAAGGCAATCCTCAATTAACTCTTTACCTAAGGTTTCTATACCCATTATGCCATAAGGAGTGTATAAAGAAGCGTTAAAATAACCCGTTTCTTCAAGCAACAGTAAAAACTTGTAGAATAATTCAGGTCCAACGCTTAATTGCATTACTTCAGCCCCGTACGCTTCACAAGCTCTGGCTTTTTCGATTATTTCCGGCTGGCCAATACCTAGTGAATCGTAACATTCCTGAACAATTATGCATTTTAAGCCGTATTTAGCCGCTTGAGAAGCGACTGCAGCGCCATAGTTACCACTAGTCGCGGCGATAACACCTTTAAAACCAAGCTTTTTTGCTTGATAGCAGGATATGCTAGCTCGCCTTGCCTTAAAACTTCCGGAATCATTGAGAGCTTCATCCTTTATAAAAATTCTCGCTCCATAACCAGGTTTAGCAATTTTTCTTGCTAATGCAGTAATATTTTTGCATTCTTTAAGAGGAGTACCACCAACGCCGTTATTGTGTTGAATTTCTTTTATTATTTCTAGACTTAAATTTCCTTCTTTTAGTAACGCTTCATAATCGAAGCCAATGTTTCCGGTTTCAAATTTATCAAAATCTATGCCAACTGACTTGCGCATAATTTCGTTTTTTCTTGCCATGACACTTTCATAGGAGTTATTCATATCAATCATCACTCCCATATAAAGCTTTTTTAAGCATGATGTCAACTTCATGAATTTCCGGAATATACTTACCGTAAGTATGAAGGAAACTTGGATTATCGCATATCAATTCACCAGTTTCGATTCTTCCGGTCACAGTTTTTATATTGACATTGCTGCCAATTTCTGCATCCTCCAACAGATTGCCCTTAACCCACATTAAAAGCGGTACATTTCTGGTGGCTTCTGGTAAAGTTTTAGCTCTTTGTTCCGGTTTTAGAACAATTTTTCTAATTTGGACCCAAGTATCTTTTTTTATCAAGATAATCAATCCTCCTTTATAAGATTTCTGACATCCCCCATTATTGCTCGTGGAACTGGTAAATCAATCATAGTGACCAGACCAGCCTTAGAATTAATGACATGTGGAATCATATTTACACAAAT
>JAVEWC010000085.1:0-4531 GCA_034004745.1 Candidatus Izemoplasmatales bacterium
ATAAATTTAAATGTATCTAGTAATTATTTATTCTTTTTTAAGGGATTACAAAATGTGTGAGATAAGTAACCTCTGGAGAATGAATAAATATAAAAAGAAAGAAAAGTATGTTTAGATTGGTATTACTAGATTAAATAGAGAAAGACAATTGACGTTTTATAGATTGATGAATTCTGGTAAATCATGATCATCAAAATCTAGGTTGATGAATTCAGGTAGGTCATGATCATCAAAATCAAGGTTGATGAATTCAGGTAGGTCATGATCGTCAAAATCCAAGTTAATGAATTCTGGTAAATCATGATCATCAAAATCTAAGTTAATGAATTCTGGTAAATCATGATCATCAAAATCTAAGTTAATGAATTCTGGTAAATCATGATCGTCAAAATCTAGATTTATAGCGTCAAAGTCGAATGTATTGTTAGTAGATGTTTGTGTCTTAATTCCGAGTCCTAGAGTAAGGGTTAATACCATCAAAATTGCAAAAAGTTTTTTCATTTTATAATCCTCCGAATATATAAATATACCACCGGTATATTTATATGTTAGCAGTTATTTTCAATTATTTCTACGGCGTATATGTCATACTTTTAATATTTTTGGAGAATTTTTATGGATGTTGTGAGATTACTGAACTATATGGAGAACTTAAGATACGACAGAAAAATGAGTCAAGAGACCTATTTATCTGGCGTTATTTCACAACGACAGTACTACCGTTATCGCAGCGGAGAGTCAGAAGTTCCTTTTGAAGTAATAGTTAAATTCGCTGACAAATTGGGGATTCCTTTACTAAAATTGATATCGACATATCAATCATCATATGAAAAAGAGAAAGAAATAGTCATTACTTACTTAAATTTAGTTTTATCGAATCGATTATTAGAAGCTAAGCAATTCATTGATAAGCAAAGATCACTATATTTTTTGGAAGATGACATCAGCATGCTTTATAACGTCGCAAAACTGATTAATGATTATTTTTCTAAAAAAATAAATTTGGAGTCACTGGTTAAAGGGATAAAAGAGCGAATAAAATTTACAGAAATCATGAAAAAAGAGATTTTACATGATATCGAACTGTATTTCTTTGGCTTGATAATGGATTTCAGTGAAGTTGACCGGGAAATAATCTTTCAGAAGATTAACTTTTTAAGGAAAAACGATAAATTGTTATTGGGCGGAAATCCATTACTTGATGCTCAAGTATATTTTTGGATTATCAAAAATCTTGGCCGGATGAATCGCTACGTCGAATTGGTTGAGATTGCCGATATTGCCCTTGATTATTGTAAAAAACAGTATACCTACTATCTAAAGGAGTATTTCCATTATTACAAAGCTTTGGCTTATTACAGAATGGATAAACTTGATTTATTTGAAACCGAATTGTTTAAGACAATATTTGTCTTATATCAACTGGATGAATTCAAGCGAAAGCATTTTATGGAAACAATCAAGAAAGATACGGGAATTGATTGTAAAAGCTTTTTAATCGATAAAATAGAGAAAGAATTGGCCTAAATTCTTTCTTTTTTATATAAAGTATGACATATACGCCGTTGTTTATCACTTGAAATTATAAGAAAATATAAGTGTGAGATAAGTAACGGAGGGTGAAATAGTATGAATAAACTTTTGGATTGGAAAAAAATAGGTACAAGGTGAAACGGATTATTGGCAAGAGACTTAAGGAAATTCATAATTCTTTTATTAACTTGAAAACTATCTTAACCTCGTATTTTGTTATTGATCAGGTAAGATAATATGAAGATGTCAGATCTACTTTACGCAAGTCCGAATAATAAATGGGCTAGATCAGATTACCGGAAAAATCAAGTTGATCGAAATTATGAAAAAGAATTTCCTAGTCACCATCATCCTAATTATCAGACTTCACCTTCTGACAAACTAAGAATCATCAACATTCTGACCCATGAAAGCCTTCATGGCTTCAACAACTCAATCGATACTCCTGTTCAATTAGGATTCCAGGGAATTCATCCAGACGATGAATTTTTACTCAAGCATTCACGACGTGTAAGTGAAATCTGCGTAATGTTGGGTAAGGAACTGGGTTTGACCAATGGCGATTTACGGGATTTGAAAATTGCCGGCATGCTTCATGATGTCGGGAAAGTATATATCCCGCATGAAATCATGAATCAACCTGGCAAATTGTCAAAAGAAAGTTGGGATAGGATTAAAACGCATACGGTTTTAGGTTATGAACTATTGAAAGAAGTTAAAGAATTCAGTTCGGTAGCTAAATACGTCAGATCCCATCATGAAAGAATTGATGGCTCTGGGTATCCAGATGGTTTAATAGGAAAAGACATTCCTTTGGGATCGAGGATAATTGGTGTTGTGGATGCTTATGAAGCGATGACCAATGCCAGACATTACCGTCAAGCCATCAGCAAAGAAAAAGCAATTGAAGAGTTAAAGAGAAATTCAGGTACACAATTCGATAAGGTGATTGTCGATGTCTTTATCAATAAAGTTGTTAAGAATCTTTCATGACGGAAAGATTCTTTTTTTTATATAGATAATAGTAGTATTATTTTATGTAATAAATATTAACTAATAAAGTTTTGATAATTTATTGATTGGAAGTTGTGTTTGAAAGTTATTTTATATATAATATATACTAACAATGTTAACTATACTCTGATTTGTTGTATAATGTTATATAAGAGGTGATTTTTATGGCTTTTGAACCTAAGTCTAAGAGTAAGAATATGAATCTATTATGTAAGGCGATCCTTGAACTGGAAACAGTGGAAGAGGTTTATCGCTTTTTAGAAGATTTATGTACGATGAGTGAACTCGAAAAGATGGCACAGAGGATGGGTGTTGCGGTTATGTTATGGCATAAGGCTTCCTATCAGAAGGTCAAGATTAAAACCAATGCCTCTACAACCACCATCGGTAGAATTGCCAAATCGCTTAAGTACGGGAATGATGGTTATAAGACGGTTTTTTTCCGTTTGAAGGACAAAACCAAATTTGAATGAATAGATTAAGGTTAAGCAATGAAGTTGTCAGAAAATGACAACTTTTTTTATTTTTTAGTGATTTTGTATTAACGCGCTAGAGTGCTGTATTGATTTTTTACGTTAGAAACAATTATTTTCTTGACATAGGTTGATTAAAAAAATCTCGCGACTTATAATCAAGGCATAAAAATAGATGATTAATGCTTGATTTTTTTATTGAGGAAATGGAGGATAGCTTATGAAATATTTAAAAAAGGTTTTTCAAGTTCTGATGATTTTGACTTTAGCGCTGATGGTGGTTGCTTGTGGTGGTGAAACCACGACTAATGATCAAGCAACAACCCTACCACCGGAAGTTGTGACAATTGCGGGGGAATATCAAGTCGATATTACCAATTTGGGCATGCCTTTGATTTTCTATCTAAAGATTGACGCTGAGGATAATTTCTATCTGTCACCAGACAGAAATTATACAACTGACAAAGGTCATGGCACTGTCGCAAGCAGTGGTAATACCTATATGTTTATCTATTCCGATTCAACTACTGAAGAACCGAAGACTTCAACTTTTGAAGTTGAAGAGGGGAATTTGCATTTTCAAGCAAACTTGCCTTATGGATCCAGTAGTTTGCCAGCTTCAAAAGAGGATGAAGAAAATCCAGAAATTGTATACTACCTTGTGGCTAAAGCTTTGGTTCATGAAGAGTTTTACGGTGAATACGCCGGGGAACATACAGTAAGTGCGATGGGTAGTGATGTTCTATATGAGTATTCACTGACTTTAGGGGTTGGTAGAGAATTTTCTTTTGTCTCTGACTTCATTATGGGTGAGGAAGCTTATAAGTATGAAGAAAGCGGTTATTATGATTTAGAAGACGGAGAACTGACACTTTATCTGGAAAGTGAAGAAGTCGTTGGTAATTTCGATGAAGAAAGAAACTTGACGATTGGCGTTAAGGCTTCAGAGATGGCCTCAAGAAGCGAAAGAATACTTAGACTCGCAACTACCGCTATATGCGCCAGTACCTACTATGGTTACTTTGATGATGAAGGCACTGATATCTTAACGGTCTTGACGCTTGATAAGTTCGGTGGTTATACCTTCACTGCCAATGATGGGGTAAATGAAGTTACTGAAACAGGCAGTTTCAGTATTACTGGTACCAATCTTGTCTTTAATCCGGCGGATAGTGAAGAATCATTTACCGGCACCTTGGCAAACTATGTTTTAAATGCAACATTCAAGGTAAATGACAGTGATACGGTAAGAACAGCTGTGACTTCTTATTGCAATACGATTCAAGGTACATTCAGTGCTACAGGCACTGATGAACTTGAGAATGAATATCAGGCAACATTGATCTTGAATCCTGACGCGACCTTCAGTTTATTGCTCAAGAAGGGTGAAGAAACAATTCTTGAAGAAGTGGGTACATTTAGAGTCAGAAGAGTGATGTTCGTCCAGTTGATATTGGAAACTGCGGATGAGACGACTTATGAATTGGTTATATCCAATGTGGGTCTTAATG
>JAVEWC010000086.1:0-2238 GCA_034004745.1 Candidatus Izemoplasmatales bacterium
TATCATCATAACCCAGAGGCAATTGTCATCGTCATGGGTTGCTTGTCGCAACTTAAAGCTGTGGAAATGATGGAAATTGACGGTGTAAAAATCGTGATTGGTACGAAGAATCGCGAAAATTTAGTTGATTATCTCGAAAATTATCTGGAAGACCAAATTCCACGCAATCTAGTCAGCGCTTTAGAAAAAGATGAAGAGTATGATGCCTTGACCATCAATGATTTTCATACCCAAAAACGAGCTTTCTTAAAGATACAGGACGGCTGCAATAATTTCTGCACCTACTGCATCATTCCCTACACCAGAGGAAGAATCAGGTCAAAAGCCAAGGATTTAATATTGGAAGAAGTTGACCAACTTGTAAAACACGGACATATTGAAGTCGTGTTGACGGGAATTCATACTGGAGGATATGGCGCGGATTTGAAAGATTACAGTTTTGCTGACCTCTTGCGCGATTTGGAAAAAGTAAGAGGTTTGGAAAGAATACGTATCTCTTCAATTGAAATCTCGGAACTTGATGAAGAAATTTTGGAAGTCATCACCCATAGCAAAAAGATTGTTCATCATCTTCACATACCTTTGCAAAGCGGTAGTAATCGCATCTTGAAACTCATGAATCGGAAATACCACAAAGAAGAATTCCTGGATAAATTAAATAAAATCCGTGAGAAAATTGCTGATGTTGCCTTCACTACCGATGTCATTGTCGGATTCCCTTCAGAAACTGAAGCGGATTTTGAAGAAGCTTATGATTTCATCAAAAAAGCGGCTTTTCAAGAGCTTCATGTGTTCCCATATTCGCGCCGCAGTGGTACCGTGGCGGACAAAATGCCTGAACAGGTTGATCCTCAGACTAAAAAGAATCGAGTCCATAAACTACTGGAACTCAGTGATTTTTTAATGGCAGAATATATCGAAAAAAGCATTGGTAAAACTGTGAAAGTAATCGCTGAACAAGAAAAAGAAGGTTTCTTGATCGGCCATTCCCGTGATTATATCGCCTTGAAATTTAAGGGAGATAAATTGCTCTTGGGAAGAGAAGTCGAAGTTAAAGTAATCGCACCTGAGAAACCTTACAATTTGGGCTCATTGGTATAAAAAAAGTAGGTTTTATGGTTTAAACAACCAGCCTACTTTTGTTTTTTGCTTTTTTTGGTTTTAATTTTTTTGCCTTTTTTGTTTTTTGCCTGTTTATCTAACTTCTTAGTATTTTTGACAATGTCATATGTCAATATATTGTCATTGTCATGATTGATCAGGCGATATGGTTTTCCTTCATTAATATTGAGAGGCAATTCATAGAGGAAAGCAATGATTGGTGTCAGCATTTGGTATTTGTTGATGGCTTTGATCAAACCTTTGATTTTTTTGGATTTATCCCAACTATAGAGTAATCTTTCATTCTCATCCATAATCATGATTGCGAGTTCGCTACGATTTTTGTCAGGTGTGGTAAAACTTCTGATCAGAACCAGTTCCGGCAAATTCTTGGTGTAATATTCCAAATACTTCATGGTAAGATTTCTACCTTTCCTTTTTAAGGATTTGAAAGTATTTGTGCTATCAGTGGTATACTTATTGATTAAGTCTTCTATCAGCATGTTGCCATTATATTTTTTGTTGATGGTTTTATCTAACTTACGATAGAAACGTTTATATCTCATCTTATATTTTCTACGAGTTATGATAATTCCCAGGAGAGACAATACCAATAAACCAACAACCACTAAAATGATTATACCGGTGGTATCTATTCCTAAAAATCTAGAAAAATGGTTCATTTTGGTTTTCTCCCTTCTTTATAAAATAAAAAAACATCAATTTTTCATTTCACAAACAATTTTACCATAGATGGAGGTTTATTTAAATATATTTTGGAAAAAAATAAGTTTACATTTTCATGATAATTTAGTATAATACTTAGTGGTAAGAAAAGGGGTGAAAGCAATGGCAAAAACTGTCGTCAGAGAAAACGAGACAATTGAAGACGCACTTAGACGTTTTAAACGTGATGTTTCTCGTTCGGGAAATCTTGCTCAAGCCCGTAAAAAAGAGTATTACGAAAAACCAAGTGTTACAAAGAAATTAAAACTACGCGCTAGTAAAACTCGTAAAAAATAATTAATGATAAATTTTGACAATTCTCATCACAGGAATTGTCATTATTTTTTCATTTCCATACTTTTTTTCGAACTTGTGATATAATGAATTTATCTAAATTTTAACTAAAAATGT
>JAVEWC010000086.1:2338-4526 GCA_034004745.1 Candidatus Izemoplasmatales bacterium
GACAGAGTAATTGCTAAAAGAGAATGGCAATCTTCAATGGCTATCGGGTATTTAAAAATTTTGAAAGACCATAATATTATATGATTTTTAGATGGGAGAGAAAAATCGTAAGTGACTAATATAGTGAAGTTCGAACCGGAAATTAACAATTTAAGCGAAATGGTTGACTTGTTGGGTGTAAATGATAAAAATCTGAAATTATTGGGAAAATTGCTTAAGACAAACCTATACTCCAACAACGAACAGATTTTAATAGACAGTGACGATGAAGAAATCATCCGCAAGCTAAAAAAAATCTTTCATGTTCTTATTACCTTGATTAGAAATAATATTGTCTACAGCGAAAGAGATATAATTTATCTTTTTCATACAATCGAAAAAATTGATAATCAAGAGATTATCAGTCTTTTCTTGAGTCGTAAGGAAATAATCAAGACTTATAGCGGTAAACCCGTTTTTCCCAAAACGATAAACCAAAAAAAGTATCTGGAAGCGATTGAAAACAATGCGATAATTTTTGGAATCGGCCCTGCCGGTACCGGTAAGACTTATCTAGCTGTTTTATCAGCCTTAAAAAAATTAAAGGATAATCAAATCAAGAAAATAATTCTCACAAGACCAGCTGTAGAAGCAGGTGAAAAACTAGGGTTTTTGCCAGGAGATTTAAAAGAAAAAATCGATCCTTATTTAAGACCACTCTATGATGCCATGTATGAGATTCTAGGGATTAAGCTTAGTACTGAATATATAGAGAAAGGCATTATTGAAATTGCGCCTTTGGCATACATGAGGGGAAGGACGCTAGAAAATGCTTATGTAATTTTGGATGAAGCGCAAAATACTACCATTAATCAAATGAAGTTGTTTTTGACCAGACTTGGTTTTGGCTCAAAGATGATTGTAACGGGAGATATTACGCAAAGTGATTTACCTCCACAAGTACAATCCGGTCTTATAAGAGCGTCTCACATTTTGAAGAATGTTGACGATATTAAAATCATGTATTTTGATGAATTGGATGTTGTACGTCATCCATTGGTTCAAACAATAATCAAGAGGTTTGAAAATGCTAAAGATTAATTATTATAATCAGTATGATGATGAGGATAAAAAATATAAAAAAACCATCAATAAGGCCCTAAAGACAGCTTTTCGTCACATGAAATTAAAGAATAGAGTCTTGATTAACATAGTTTTGATTACTGATGAAAAAATAAAAGAAATGAACAAGAGTTATCGTAACATTGATAAGGAAACTGATGTCTTGAGTTTTGAAAACGATAGTTTTACCGATGAAATTGGTGATGTTTTTATTTCTTTGGATCGTTGTCAGGAACAAGCAGTTGCTTATAATCATAGTTTTGAGCGGGAATTAGCATTTCTTTCAGTCCATGGATTCCTGCATTGTTTAGGTTATGACCACATGAATGAAGCTGATGAATTGGAAATGTTCGGCATTCAGGAAAAAATATTAGAAAAAGCAAAATTTAGGAGAACAAAATGAAAAAACTTTATGAGTTAGCTAAAGAAAATATTAAAAATGCCTATGTACCATATTCGCATTTTCGAGTTTCAGCGGTTTTAGAATTAAAAAACGGCGAAACAATCAAGGGTATAAATGTTGAAAACGCATCTTATGGCTTATCGAATTGTGCTGAAAGATCAGCGTTATTTGCGGCATATTCTCAAGGTGTGAAGAAAGAAGACATAAAATCGATCTTGGTTTTGACTGACAAGGATTATTTCGTTTCGCCATGCGGAGCTTGTCGTCAAGTGATGAGCGAATTGATGGAACCAAATGCAAAAGTTTATTTTGCCAACAGCAAAGGCGAAATCAAGGAATTGTTAAATAAAGACTTATTGCCACACGGTTTTACCAAAGAGGATCTCTAATGTTCAAGAGTGGTTTTGTTACTATTATCGGTGAACCAAATGTTGGTAAATCGACACTTCTCAATCAAATATTAAAACAAAAAGTGGCTATTGTTTCAAACAAACCCCAAACTACCAGAAATGTCTTTTCCGGTATTTATAATAGTGAAGACTCGCAAATAATCTTTCTTGATACACCGGGAATTCATCAAGCTAAAACCAGATTGGGAGAATATATGACATCGGCCGCACTTTCAACAGTGAAATCCGTGGATTTGGTTTTATTTTTAATCAATGCCTATGATGACGTCAAAGA
>JAVEWC010000087.1:0-4507 GCA_034004745.1 Candidatus Izemoplasmatales bacterium
TTGATATCTCACGGACACCATTTGCATGAACCGGTTTGGAATTTGATTAAACGTAAAGTTCCGGTTAAATCGGTCATGACTTATCTTTTTACAAAAGATGATTTGGAAAAACTTAGTTTGGAAGAAATTAACGAAAAATTAAGAAAAGCATTTTATTATAATGACCATGAATATCAATTAAAGAATAACATAAAAATCAAGGGTGACAATCGCGCAAAAAATCTTCATAAAGTCTTGTATCGATGTCCTCATTGTTTAAGCGATAATACCATGAACAGCGAAAACAATTACCTTTTCTGTGAAAATTGCCATCACAAATATTATGTTGATGAAAATTATAAATTGTCAGAAGTCAATGGAGAAACAAAATTTGACTTTATCCCGAACTGGTTTGAATGGCAAAGAGAAGAGGTTAAAAAGGAAATTGAAAGTGGCAAATATGATGTAGAGATCGAAGTTGACATAGATTCTCTACCAAACAGCACTGGCTACTATCGTCTAGGAAAAGGTTTGTTGAAACACAATGAATTAGGCTTCATCTTAAGTGCTAATTTTCAAGGCGAAGATTTCAAACTTCATAAACCAGTTCTCAGCAATTATGGTGTCCATATCGAATTTGAATATTTTGGCAAAGGAGATTGTTTGAGTTTTTCTACCAATAACGATACCTACTACCTTTATCCTATTGATAAAAAATATCCAATCACAAAATTTCATTTTGCGGTTGAAGAGTTGTATAAGAAGGCAAATGAAAAATCTACTCGAGATGAGTAGATTTTTTAATAGTAAGCAATATGTCCTTGACATCTGGTTTCGGTACCTATTTGATAGCCATTATCATTCTTCAGGATGATTTGACCGTGTCCAAAGCCACCGATTTTATTTTCATAGCTAACTTCATGGCCCAATTTCAAGAGCTTGTGTAATGTAGAGGGGCTAAATCCTTTTTCGATAGCAACTTTTAATCCTTCATCCCATCTGAATCTTGGTGCATCTAAAGCAGCTTGTGGGTCCATACCAAAATCAATCAGATTCATCATGACTTGCAAATGACCTTGTGGTTGCATAAAACCTCCCATAACTCCAAATGGTCCCACAGGTAAATTATCCTTCATAAGGAATCCGGGAATTATTGTATGATATGTTTTTTTGTTTGGTTCCAGTGCGTTATGATGATTTGGATCAAGGGAAAATGTATGCCCGCGGTTTTGCATCGATATACCGGTGTCCTCAATAACGATTCCGCTGCCAAAACCCATGTAATTGCTTTGAATGAATGATACCATATTTCCCATTTCATCAGCTGTAGCCAAGTACACTGTTCCAGAACGCTTATAATCGATTGGATTATATTTTTTTGCATAATCTTCAATTTGAGCATATCTTATTTTTGCATATTCATCACTTAAAAGGAATTTAGGATTCATTTTCATGAACTTAGGATCGGTTACGTAAGTCATTGTATCGATAAAAGCAATCTTCAAGGCTTCAATTTGTCTGTGAAGCATATTGGTGTCCCTGACAAAAGAGTCCTGTTGTTTGAGAATGTTCAATGCCATCAAAGCTGTGATGCCTTGCCCATTTGGTGGTAATTCCAAAACATCATAACCGTGATAATTTATGCTTAGTGGCTCAACAAATTCAACTTCGTAATTTTTTAGGTCATCCTTGTCGATAAAACCGCCATGCTTTTTCATGAAGCTGTCAATTTTATCTGCCAGATAACCTTTATAGAAACTATCTGAATTTGTGTATGCAATTTCTTCAAGCGACTTAGCCATCAATTCATTCTTGAAGATATCACCTGTTTTATAATATTCCGAACCGTTTTTAAAGGTTTTGAAGAATTGATCAAACTCTGGACCAACATTGATTGCTTCATAATTCTTGATTGCTTTCTCAAAATAATAACCGACATTATGACTGATTGAAAATCCTTCTCTAGCCAGTTTAATTGCTGGTTCCAAAACCTCAACCAAGCTCAAATTCCCAAAACGTTCTATCAATGTCGACCAAGCTTTCGGCGCGCCTGGAACTGTAATAGGTATTACGCCATATTTAGGCATAGATTCATGTTTTAAATTTTTAACTTTTTCAATCGAGATGTTATGTGAACTCCTGCCAGAAGCATTCATTCCATATATTTTACCATCGTAATGTATGATGGCAAAAGCATCACTTCCTATGCCGTTGCTACAAGGCTCTACCACAGTCAAACAAGCTGCAGTAGCAACTGCAGCATCGATAGCATTACCACCTTTTTTAAGAATTTCCAAACCGGCTTGAGCAGCTAAACCTTCTGAGGTCGCCACTACACCATTTTTTGCATATGTCGCTTGTTTAATGCTGCTAAAATTATTCATAGAAATTACCTCTTAAAATAATTATCATCACAAGAATACTAACATAAAAATCCAGAAGTTTCTATATAAAAGTATTCGTTTATGTTAAAATGAATAACGGTAGATGATTAATAATTAGTGCAGCAATTAAAAAGGAAAAGAGGGTGGAAATGATGATAATCCAAAAAAACATTGAATTTTCCTATATTTTCCATAGATGTCCGCAATGATGCTTTCGGTGACATCAGAATACCTCTTGCCTCTTGCAATTGGTCTTGTTTTAATTGGCATTATCTTTTTAGTGGGAATAAGACTTTTACACAAAGAAGATTAACCATGTTCGATATCACAATTGAATTTATCACAAAATTATTGTTGTTCATCGTTTTTGTACTGATTGTTAAAACTCTCACCGCGTTTTTATTTAAGAGAATTTCCTTTAATCTCGTTCTGTCTTCGACACTCTTGACAGCCCCAATATTCTTTTATATTATATTGAGTCATGATTTGCTGTTAGGAAAGCTTAGTTTTTATACAGTAGTTTTATTAATTTTTACTCTCTGTTTATTTGAGTATAATATTTTAATTAAGAGATTATTCAACACCAGTTCAGGATTGAAAGTTGCAGCTTTTGTTATCTTTTCTAACATTCTTTCTTATGGAATAATTGAATTAATATATACTTTGTACCTATAAAAATAATAATCGAAATCAGGTGAAATATATGGCAATAAAAAAATCCCTACCTCCAGGCACTATATTTAATACTAGTGAAAAACCCAATCCTACCGAAATCAAAAAAATCTACTATACCGAATCTAAAATTTCTATCAATGAACCTTTAGAAAATTCTCAATTATGGATTAGAGTCAATGGATTGAAAGACACACAAAAAATCGTTGAAGAATTGAATAAAGTCAACTTAGATGCATTGATTATTGAAGATATTTTTAATTTGACCCAAAGATCTAAGATTGAGGAGATCGATAGTGGTCTTTTTGCTATTGTTAAAACAGCAGCATACAAAGACAATAAATTTGATCATGAGTATTTATCTGTTATACTCAAAGACAACATTGTTTTTACCTTTGATGAGAATGACACTGGCATCTTGAATAATATAGAAGAAAGATTGACCAATAACTTAGGAAGAATCCGCTCCTTTAACTCCAAATACCTGTTTTACGTAATCATTGATACTTTAATTGATGCCAATATTTTATTTGAACATGAAATCGGGAATCAATTGATTAATTGGGAAGAATTGATAATTGCGGAAAGAACCCAAAATGTTGACTTATTGCATCTCATAAGAAAAGAAGTCTTGATGATGAAATCAAATATTTTTTCCATTGTTAACTCACTTGAACTGATTGATGACATTTATAAAAACCAAAATGTAAGTGAATTCAAAAAGTATTACCAAGACTTAATTGACCATTTATATCGTCTGAATGATAAGCTTAATCTTGATTGGGAAAATATAAAAACATTATACGATATGCACATGAATAACATCAATGAAAGAACCAATTCAATCATGAAAGTATTGACAATCTTTTCAGCGACTTTCATTCCACTATCATTTTTGGCCGGAGTCTTCGGGATGAACTTTGTTTACATGAATATTTTTAATGACCCACAAGGAATTTGGATTTTTATCGGACTTTGTATAGCGGTATTTCTTGGAATGATAGGATTTTTTAAATATAAAAAATGGTTATAAAAAGGTATAAAAATAAATAATAAAAAAGCCCTTAAATTAGATGTTTTAAGGGCTTTAAAATTTGTGAAAAAAATTATCCTTGAGCTACTTTGGTTACGATGGTTTTAATAATGTCCAAAGCTTTATCCATTTCATTGCAGGAAGCATATTCATAAGGACCGTGGAAGTTATAACCACCGGTCCCCAAATTAGGACAAGGTAGTCCTAAAAAGGTCAATCTCGCACCATCAGTGCCTCCTCTTATCGGTTCGATAATCGGTTCAATGTTATTTTCTTTAATTGCTGATATCGCGATATCAATAACCTCTTGATGATTATCCAATATTTCTTTCATATTGAAATATGAATCAGAAATTTCCACTTTTAAGGTATTAAAACCATATTTTTTATTAATATAGTTTTCGTTAAACAAGAAATCTTTTTTCTGTTGCTCAAAAAT
>JAVEWC010000088.1:0-4505 GCA_034004745.1 Candidatus Izemoplasmatales bacterium
CCTTGAAAGAACAAGTGAGTGATGCCACTATTATAATTGTGGCACAAAGAATAGGTACAATCATGAATGCTGATAAAATAATCGTGCTTCATGAAGGAAAAATGGTAGCGATAGGCAAACATGAAGAATTGCTTGAAACGTGTGACGTTTACCGTGAAATCGCATTGTCACAGTTGGAAGAGGAGGAAATTCATCATGGCAAATAAGGATAATCGCTCGAACACTTCCAAACAAGTAAAGGGACCTGGCGGCGGACATGGTCCGGGACATGGAATGCCACTTGGAAGACCTTCGGAAAAAGCCAAAGATTTTAAGGGCACCACAAAGAGATTGATTAAATATATCGGACAATATCGTTTACAGATGCTTCTGATCATCATAGTTACAATATTGGTAACTGTACTCGCGGTCATCGCTCCGAACTATTCAAGATTCATCATCAATGACTTGCAGGAAATCATCACTGGTACAATCACCAAAGATGTCGGTGTTGCCAGAATCTTGACTTATTTCTATTTGATTATCGGACTTTATGTGATTCGTTTCATCATGTCTTTGATCATGCATTTGATGGGAAACAAGATCAGCATTTATCTTGGTAGAAAAATGCGTAATGATCTCAGAGAAAAAATGGAAAAATTACCGATAAAATATTATGACTCCAGACAAACGGGAAACATATTATCTGTATTTTCCAATGATGTCGATGTGGTAACCAATTCAATTCAACAAAGTTTAATAAATATCATTTCTTCATTCTTCTCGATTGTCGGCATCCTGGTAATGATGTTCCTGATATCATGGAAGTTGACAATCATCGCACTTTTGATTTTGCCTTTGTTTATTCTCGCTACCTCACAGGTAGCCAAAAGGTCACAAGCGAAATTCATCCGTCAACAGAAACAATTGGGTAGTCTCAATGGCCATGTCGAAGAAGTGTTTTCGGCCGTGAAAATTGTAAAACTATTCGGCAAGGAAGAAGAATCATTCAATGAGTTTCAAAAAATCAATTCATCATTAGCATTTGACATGCGCGACGCACAATTCCTGAGTGGATTGATTAGGCCTATTATGGAATTCATTTCCAATATTGGCTATGTCGCTGTCGTTATAGTCGGAGGAATTTTGGCAGGAGCGACCAATCCATTATTGGTTGGTGATATCACTATATTCATCATGTATCAAAAGAACTTTGTCAATCCAATCTTGAATATTGCCAACGTCATCAATCAGCTGCAATCAACAGTTGCCGGAGCCGAAAGAATCTTTGAAGTTTTGGATGAAGCCGAAGAAAATCAAGACTTTGCCTTGACCAATGTCGATCAAAGTCAGTTCAATGGCCATGTCATCTTTGATGATATCGAGTTTTCCTATAATGATGATCAAGAGTTAATCAAAGATTTGAACCTCGAAGTAGCTCCGGGAAAACAGATTGCAATCGTCGGTCCGACTGGAGCTGGAAAGACGACTTTGGTAAATTTGTTGATGCGCTTTTATGAAGTGAAAAGTGGCCATATCTTAATTGATGATATAAAATCGACAGATTATCCACGTTCCATCCTGCGTAAGCAATTTGGCATGGTTTTACAGGATACTTGGTTATTCTCGGGAACCATCAAGGAAAATGTTGCTTATGGAAAGCCTGATGCAACCGATGAGGAAATCATCGAAGCCTGCAAACAAGCTCATGTCCATCACTATATTGAAACCTTGCCTAAAGGCTATGATACGGTTTTGAAAGAAGATGCCGACAATATTTCCAAGGGACAAAAACAACTTTTGACAATCGCAAGAGCAATTCTTTTTAATCCTAATATCTTGATTTTGGATGAAGCCACATCAAGCGTCGATACAAGAACCGAAAGTTATATTCAAAATGCCATGAACTTCATGATGGAAGGAAAAACAAGTTTTGTCATTGCACACCGCTTATCGACAATTAAGAAGGCTCATGTCATCCTGGTTATGAACCACGGTAAAATTGTAGAACAAGGCAATCATAAGGAACTTTTAGCGAAGAATGGTGTTTATGCCGAGTTATACAATTCACAGTTTTTGAACCAACCGATTTAAAAAGAGGAATTTTTCCTCTTTTTCTTTTATAAAGCCGTAGAATTCGGTATAATATTTAATATATATTGATAAGGGAGAAATAGTTAGATTTGCTTTTTAGAAGGAATTTGATTATTGATGATAAGATGAAAATAGGATTTATTAGTTTAGGTTGTGCGAAGAATTTAGTCGATTCAGAAATGATACTATCGATCCTAGAAAATGCTGGGTGTGAGATTGTCCAAGATCCAGAGGATTCTGATGTGATTTTTGTCAATACCTGTGGTTTTATCGAACCGGCAAAAATGGAAGCGATAGAGACAATCGAGGAAATGCATGCGTATGGAAAAAAAATGATTGTCGTAGGTTGTTATGCTGAAAGATATAGGGAGAAATTATTAAAAGAACATTCATATATTGACCGTGTGATAACATTGGCGGAATATCCAAAAATTCATTTGATATTGAATGAAATATTTCAAAAAGATGGGCTGAAATTTATGCCTTTAAAATATGAAAACCGGTTATTGGCAACTTCTCAATTTTCTCCATATGTCAAAATTGGTGAAGGTTGCAACAACAATTGCACTTATTGTGCTATTCCCTTGATTAGAGGTAAATTCCGTTCTCGTAATTTTAACGAAGTGGTTTTGGAATGTAAAAAACTAGTTATGTCCGGAGCCAAAGAAATCAATTTGATTTCTCAGGACACAACGAGATTCGGCAGAGATTTGAATCCGGAAAAAAGGTCGCTATTGCCAGATTTACTCAAAGAAGTATCTAAAATTGACGGTATTAAAATGGTAAGATTCTTATACCTTTATCCTGACGAAGTCACGGATGAATTATTAATTGAAGTTAAGAACAATCCCTTGGTTGTTCCGTATTTTGACATTCCGATTCAACACATTTCTTCCCGAGTTTTGAAACAGATGAACCGTCGTGGTGATGAAGAATTCTTGAAAAACTTGTTCAAGAAAATTCGGCAGATGATACCTCAAGCCATCCTTAGAACCACATATATCGTTGGCTTCCCAGGAGAAAATGAAGAGGATTTTGAAAAACTATATAAGTTTACGGAAGAAGTCGAGTTTGACCGGTTAGGTGTCTTTGTCTATTCCAAGGAAGAAGATACTGCAGCTTATAATTTCACTGATGAAGTACCAGAAGAAATAGCTCAGGATAGACTGGAAAGAATCATGAAGTTGCAGAAGAAAATCTCTAGGAAAAAGAATAAAGCAGAACAGGGCAAGATTCATCAAACACTGGTTGAAAATTATGATCCTGAGACAAAATTCTATTATGGTCGCTCCTATGCTTTTGCACCTGATGATATTGATGGCATGATTGTATTTCAATCAGAACAAGCTCTGGAAATTGGCGATTTTGTCAATGTTAAAATTACCGCAGCTTATGGTTACGATTTGATTGGTGATTTTTATGGGGTGATAGAATGAGTTTTTTGATTTTGTTAATTAAAGGATTTTTAATTGGAATAGCCTTTATCATTCCTGGAGTAAGTGGTGGTACACTGGCTATGTATTTGGGAGTTTATCAGGAATTGTTAGACTCAATAGGCAATATTTTGAAGGATTTTAAGAAATCAGTCAAGTTTTTATTTCCAATTTTTCTTGGCATTGGCATTTCGATTATCGCTTTGGCTAAATTATTGAGTCTGTTACTAAACTGGAATTCCTTCATCATCTTGTTTTTCTTCATCGGGTTGATAATAGGTGGTATTAAACACATTTATAAAAAATCACAAGCTGAAAAAATTACCATATCGATGGCAATCGCTTTTATTCTTTCTTTTGGATTGCTTCTGGCGCTAGTTATTTTGGGTAAAGCTTCACCGGATAATGGTATCGATTATTTTACTTTCAATTTCTGGACCTATCTTTTGCTGATAGGTTTGGGAGCTCTGGCGTCAATTACCATGATAGTTCCGGGCATATCCGGCTCTGCAGTCTTGTTGATTTTGGGTTTTTATACGGCGATAGTATCAAATGTGGTGGGAAATATCTTTGATTTTACAAGTATTTGGTACAACATACAGGTCATTGTTCCCTTCGCTTTGGGAGCGCTTATCGGAATTGTAGTTTTCAGCAAACTCTTGGGTGAAGCTTTAAGGAAATTCCCTAAAGAAACATATTTTGCCATTCTTGGCTTTATCATCATGAGTGCAATCGGTGTTTTTCTGGAAATAAAGGATCCAACTACGGCAGCTGAATTTTCCGACCAGTTACCAATCTATGAAAATCTGATTATTTTTATAGGCGATCATATTTGGTCTGTTGTCGGCGGCATCATTGCTTTTGTCGGCGGATATATCGGTTCAATCTATATGACCAAACTCGACAAGGAGGTCAATAAACAATGAAAGATTTGGAAAAATATGTAATAGAAAAAAGAAGATTCTTGCATGAAAATCCGGAAATTGGCTTTGCCTGCGA
>JAVEWC010000089.1:0-4488 GCA_034004745.1 Candidatus Izemoplasmatales bacterium
ACATCATTCGGTTTTTCTTCGGAAAACACCACGGGGAAATTCAACGAGTAACCAGCTATCTTCAAATCTCTTCTCATGATTTTCGCTATGGGACAGACACTGGTCTGATTAAGTTTAGCGACTTTTATCATCTCTGGTTTCATCTTGTTGGCAAAACCCATTGAGCTGATAAATGAAATCGAGTTATCCAAACAGTATTTTGCGATTGCGACTTTGGCTTTAAGGTCGTCGATGCAATCTGCAACATAATCGAATTTTTCGCCCAAAATCAAGTTGACGTTGGTCGCGTCTACCTTGGTTTGATGCACAACAAGCTTAAGTTTTGGATTAATGGCCAAGGCTCTTTCCACAAAAACATCAGTCTTGTATTGACCTATCGTGTTTTCCAAAGCAAGCAATTGGCGATTGATATTGGTGATGTCAACTAAGTCAAAATCAACCACGTGAACTTCGCCAATCCCATTTCTAACCAAAACTTCAGCCGCAAAAGAACCAACTCCGCCCAAACCAAAGACAATAACTTTCTTTTGGCAAAGAATTTGATACTTTTCCATCCCGATTAAATTGATTAGACGATTAAAGCGCTCCACTGATAGTTTCTCCTAAAGAATATGGCTGCGTCGCAGCCATTATTTTTTTCTTCCATAGTTTAAATTGAAATATTTGCGACCGAGATTAAGTAAGACATAGGCAAACAACAGTAACGAAAGCACAAGAATGCTGGCTATATATTCTGGACTTCCACCTAAGTATTTATAGAGGACCACTAAACCGAGAATGCCAAAAATTGAGATTATGACCAAATAATAAAACTCTTGAACGTAAGTGGCCTTAACCATCCTTTTTAATTTGTCTCTTTTAATAAGCAAGAAAATCGTACCAATGATGGTAAAAAGTACAGTGATACCCACCAAAATCAATAAGTAGATCCTAACGTCATAATTATTGGTGAAAGCATCAAAGACATAGGTGAAGACCAATACTATCGGCATCAGTAACAGCATTGTTCCATAAAAGACGATGCTATTGATTTCATACTTGGAATAGATTCTCGGTCGGTTAATCTTTATCATGAAGAAGTCGCCTCGGTTGTGCTATTCTTCAGTTTTTCTTTCTTTAGGTCAGTGAAGAAACGATAAATAACCTTGATCGATGCGGCAATTGGTGAAGCGAAGATTACCCCAATCGCACCGAATAAAGAACCAAAGAATAATATTGAAATGATGATGATGATTGGGTGAAGCGATAATTGATGAGACATGATAAGCGGTTGGAAAATATTACCTTCGATGAATTGCATCGCCACATTGACAAGCAAAACCAACAATGGTCCCGGACCGCTGGTTGCGATAAAGGTGTAGACGATTGGCGGAACAGCGGCAATCAACATGCCAAAGTAAGGAATGATATTGGTTACTCCAACCAAGAATCCGAAAAAGAAATAATATTTTAAGCCTATCAACTTATAGGCTATGGTTGCTACAGAACCCAAAACGACCATCAAAATCAATTGTCCTCTTAAATAAGCTCCAACCGTCTGGTTGAGTCTTGAGGATAATTCCGCAACGTTTTTCTCATGTTTGGACGGGATTATTGATCTCATTCGTTCGGCAATGACTTCATAATCGTTCAAATAGAAGATTAACAGAATCGGCAAAAGCGCAAATGCTGTAAGTAGCGGCAATAGCATATTGGTTAAAGAGGTGATTAGTTTTGGTACGAAACTATCGACTGTATCAGCAATCAAGTTTGTTTCATTGACGTAGGCAATGATTTTGTCGTAAAGATCGGCACCAAAGAGAAATTCATTTCTTAAGTCGTTGTTGATGTAATCGACAATGACCGGATAATCATCGGTGAAGAAGTTCTTGATTTCATTGATGATCAATGGGGTAAGAAAATAAAATGCCGCAAAGATTAAGCCAACAGTCAAAACAAAGACCAACCCAAGAGAAAATCCTCTAGGCCCAACCCCTTTTTTCTCCAGGTATTTAATTAGCGGAAAGATGATTAAAGCTGAAAAATAAGCTAAACTTATGGGAATTATGACCGATTTAATCGCTCTTAAAATCCAATTCCAAAAATCTGAAAATTGTATTGCCAACAAAATAATGCCAAATCCTAAAATGATGATGGCTAAATATTTTATGATTCGATTTAATGACTCATCGGAAATTTGTCTTTTTTTCACAGGTTCACTTCCTTGATAGAAATATTATAGCATAGCTTTAAAATAAATTCATCACATTATAGATTAACAGCCGTCGCAACTTGAACAGCCGCCACTGCAACTTCTACCGGTAAGTTGGTTGACGAGATATTGGTAAAGTTCTTCAACTTTTACCTGCTCCTGTTCCTTTGTTGCCAAAGATTTGACATTGACCACTCCGGCTTTGGCTTCTTCTTCACCATAAATCAAATAGAACTTAGGGTTCATTCGATCTGCCTGTTTAAACTGACCTTTCAAGTTTTTATTGAAGAAATCGTAATCGATAACCAGACCACCGTGACGAAGATCATTGATTATTTCCAGGGCGTCGGTTTGAAATACGTCACCCAAAGCAATGAAATAGGCATGGATATTGTCCGTTTCCGTTTCTTGATTTATGGCTTCCAAAGCCAAAAGCAGTCTTTCTACTCCAAAGGCGAATCCTACTGCCCCCAAATCCGGGCCTTCCAAGGAACTATACAAATTATTGTACCTGCCACCACCGACTAAGGTAGATTGCGCTCCCAATGTTTCCAAATCACTGTCTATTTCAAAAACGGTGTGAGTGTAATAATCCAGGCCTCTCACCAAATTTTTATCAATTTTATAATTCAAGCCAATGCTTTCCAAGGCCATGATTACCTGTTCAAAATGAACTTTGGCTTTGTCACTCAAGTAATCATAGGGTTTTGGAGCATTGATCAAAGCTTCATTGTCCTTATCAATCTTGCAATCCAAAACTCTGAGAGGATTTTCCACATAACGGCGATTGCAGTCTTCACAGAGGTTTTTGACATTAGGTTCCAAGTATTCTTTCAACGCTTTTTGATACTTTTCCTTTGATTCAGCGTCACCCAAGGAATTGATTCTCACTTGGACATTTTTAATTTTCAACGCTTCGAGGAAAGTAGCCGCAAAGTTGATAATCTCCGCATCGGCCAAAGGTGAATCAGATCCGATCACTTCCGCACCAAACTGATGAAATTGACGTTGGCGGCCTTTCTGCGGACGTTCATAACGAAACATCGGCCCGTAGTAATATAGCTTCAGCGGCAGGTTCTCTTCAACGTAAAGTTTATTTTCGATGACGCTCCTTACTACGCTCGCAGTCCCCTCAGGTCTTAGGGTATTCATGCGTTTGCCACGATCTTCAAAATCATAAGTTTCTTTCTTGACGATATCGGTAGTTTCGCCGACCGAACGATGAAACAATTCCGAACTTTCAAATATCGGGGTTCTGATTTCGGTGAAATTGAACAATCTGGAAACATTGCGCATTACTGTTTCCAGATCTTGCCAGCGCTTGATTTCACCTGGCAATATATCTTGTGTTCCTTTAATTCTTCTTATCATGATTGTTTGCTCCTTTTTAAAAAGTCGCCCTTAAAGATAAGGACGACGCTTTTTTAAGTAGTATAATCAGCTTATTCAAAGTAATTATCGCTTACTTGGTTAGTAACATACTCAACTAAGTCCTTGACATCTTTCATTCCTGTCGCAGCTTCATCAGAAATTGTGATTAAGAACTCGCTTTCTATTTGATTAAATAATTCAAGCGCATCAAGTGAATCAGCACCGAAATCTTCAGCTAGACCCGCATCCATAACTACTACTTCCGGTTTTACGCCCAACTCTTGGACAATCATTTCTTTTATCTTAGCAAAGACTTTTTCTTTCTTTTCCATAATTTCCTCCTGATTAATATATTCCTATTATATTATTTTTTAATCTCATAGTCAAATGAGTTTATTTAATCTTTTTCAATAATGATGGTCACTGGACCGTCGTTTGTGAGGCTCACTTGCATGTTTTCCCCAAAAACGCCTTCTTTGACAACAAAGCCATATTCATTTCGCAATATTTCATTAAACTTAAGATAAAAAGCATTGGCGGTTTCGAAGTCCATCGCTTCAGTAAAACTTGGTCGATTGCTTTTTATTACATCTCCATATATCGTGAACTGAGAAATTGACAAAATACTGCCTTGGACTTCTTCGAGAGAAAGATTCATCAAGCCGTTATTGTCTTCAAAAATTCGTAAACGCGCAACTTTTCTAGCTACATATTTCATACATGCTTCGGTGTCAGTTCTTTTGAAACCGACAAGCAATAAATAACCCCTGTCGATAGCTGAAACAACCAATCCATCAACCATTACGTTGGCTCCTGAAACTCTTTGTACCACTACTTTCATTTTAAATCCTTTCAATCGAATAAACGTTTTTGACTTTTTGAATATTGGCAATCACGTTGTCCAATTCCAAAACCGAACCAATTTC
>JAVEWC010000090.1:0-4459 GCA_034004745.1 Candidatus Izemoplasmatales bacterium
CGATAAGGTCTTGATAACTCTCCATTGGTCTTCTGGAAGGTATTGTAACAACGAAACTATCGCCTTTTTTCTTAAAATCAAATCTAAGTCGCTTTAAGATGTTTTCGACATCGTCTTCCTCGAACTTAAGTCCTGTGACTTTGATCAACTTTTCCATTGAAAGTGTTATGGTTTTTTTCTTTGGATTAATTGTGTTGAAAAAGCTTGGCTTGCCAACGATTATTGCGTCTGCGTATTTCACTAATAATTCAGAAGCGTAGTTCAATGCTTCCAATGTTTTTTTTGCATCAATTCCTTTTTCAAAGCGACTCGATGATTCACTTTTTAAGTTTAATCTTAATGCGGTCTTGCGAATTTTAATGGGATTAAAAACTGCGCTTTCCAAAAGAACTCTTGTGGATGAAGCGTCGATTTCTGTATTTAACCCTCCCATGACACCAGCCAAAGCAATCGGCCTTTCACCGTCAGTGATGACGATATCGCCTTTTAAAAGTCTTCTTTTTTCGCCATCCAAGGTTATTATTTCCTCTTGGTCCATTGCATCTCTAACTAAAATTCTATCACTATTGATTTTATCATAGTCAAAGGCATGAAGAGGTTGGCCATATTCAAGCATGACGTAATTCGTAATATCTACTACATTGTTAATTGGCCTGATTCCAGAAGCAATAAGCCTTGCCTTCAACCAATATGGACTTTGTCTTATAGTGATGTTATCAATAAGCTGTCCATAATAAACTTGACAATTTTTTGTTTGTGTAAATATACTGACTGGATTTTCCGTTGTCTCCCTTATTACTTGTGGTTCGTGGAAAGAGGGATTTATGTTCAACATCGCGGCTGTATCATATGCAACGCCTCTTAAAGACAATAAATCAGCGCGATTCGCGGTCAAATCCAATTCCAACACATGGTCATCAAGACTAAGATATTTTAACGGGTCTTCTCCCGGAAGAGCATCTTCACCAAGAACATAAATTCCAAGTTCAGTGTTTTCAAATGCCTGTATACCCAATTCTGCCAAAGAACAGATCATGCCATTGGATTCGACACCTCTTATTTTCGCTTTTTTTATCTTGAAATTACCTGGTAAAGTAACGCCACTTTTTGCGACAATCACTTTTTGGTTTGCATCAACATTTGGTGCACCACATATTATTTGAAGTTCTTCGTCACCGACATCGACTATGCAGACTTTTAATTTATCTGCGTCTGGATGTTTAATCGCAGATTTGACGTGACCGATAACCAAGCCGTCAATATCAACCAATCTTTCCAGACCAGCGACTTCTTGACTCATCAAATTGAATTTTTTGACCAAATCTTTTGGATCCAATTTTTCAGAGAAGTATTGATTCAGCCAATTAATAGATACTTTCATAAATTCACCTCCTAAAATTGTGAATTGAAGCGTAGGTCATTGGTATATAAATGCCTGATATCTTCAATTCCGTATTTTAGCATTGCAATTCTTTCAATCCCCATGCCTAAGGCAAACCCTTGATACTTATCGGTATCATAACCGGCAGCTTTGAGAACATTATTATTAACCATTCCAGCACCCAATATTTCTATCCAGCCTGTTTGTTTGCACATTGAACAGCCGACACCATTGCATTTAAAGCAACTGACATCAACTTCTACTGATGGTTCAGTAAAAGGAAAGTAAGAAGGTCTTAACCTGATTTCTCGATTTTCACCAAAAAGTTTTTTGGCTACCAATAACAAAGTTCCTTTTAAATCCGCCAAGGTTGCCTTTTCATCGACTACCAAGGCTTCAATCTGCATAAATTGATGAGAATGGGTTTGATCATCGTCATCCTTACGGTAAACAACACCTGGACAGATGATTTTCAGTGGTTCTTGATTAGTATTGGCCAAGAGGCTTCTGACTTGAACCGGAGACGTATGAGTTCTTAACAAGGTTTCTTCAGTAATATAGAAAGAATCTTGCATTTCACGCGCCGGATGATCCTTAGGAAGATTAAGCATTTCAAAGTTATATTTGTCAGATTCAACCTCAGGTCCTTCCTTAATCGTATAGCCCAAACCCACAAAAATATCTTCGATTTCCTCAATGGTTTTAGTCAATATGTGTTTATGGCCGATAGCTATTTTTTTACCTGGAAGGGTAATGTCGATTGTCTGTTCTTTTAAAAGAGCATCAATCTTATCCCTGTCTATACGATTTTTCTGTTCTTCAATCAAAGCCGATATTGCTTGTTTTGCTTCATTGACCATTTTTCCAATTCTAGGCTTTTCTTCATCCGATAAGCCCTTCAAATCCTGCATAATGGTGTTAAATTCACTCTTCTTGCCTAAATAAAGAGCTTTAACGTCCATTAGCTCATTAATTGTCTTGCAATTTTTTATTGCATCACTAGCAAGTATTACCATCTGTTTCAATTTGTTTTCCATAAGTTCCTCCAAAAATAAAAAAATCGCCCCTGTTAAGGGCGATTGTATTAACCGTGGTACCACCTTAGTTCTAGTAAAACTAGCACTTAACTTATCTTTAACGCAAGATTTACGGAGATTGTTAATCTCACTCAAAAGCCGAATTCATTAGATTGGGATTAAATGCTCACAGCCAAAGGCATTTTTCTCTGAAATCTCAAAACCCTAATTACTACTGCTTTATCATCGTATTAACTATATTATAACAAATATCATTACTTATGCAACCAGAAATAATTATCTTCTCGAGGATATTGCTAAAAGTCTCAACATTTCAACATATATCCAGACAATTGTTACCATCAAACCTAAGGAAAGAATCCATCCAACTCTTTGATCAGTTCCTGAATCGACAAAATCTTTTATTCTTTGAAAGTCCAAGAGTAAGAAGAAAGCTGATAAAGCTGCAGAAATGAAAACAACGATATAATATAATTCGCCCATATTAATAAATATTGATAAGAGACTCATGATGATTACGCTTATTAAAGCAACGACCATGAATGAAGCGAATTTCTGATTGACCTTGATGATATTGGTCGAAAAGAGCAACAACATGACCAAGAAAACAATAAAAGTGGTAGCTAAGGCTGTAGGAACGATTTGATTGCCATAATAAAACATATATAGGACAGAAACCATCCCCAGAACCAATCCTTCCGCCACAGCGTAAATTATGGCAGCAAAAGGAGCGAGTCTAACAGATCTCGTACCAACAATGACAGCGATGAAAGCTACTATCATTGCCCCGATTATCCAGCCAATATTGATAGTTTCAAGATTTGTCATTGTCAAGTAAGCACTGATTGCAGCAACAGACAATAAAACTATTGTCTTAATCGCCACATTGGTATAAGTTATCGGTTTGTCAGATGCAAGAGTATAACTGTTCGCTTGTCTGAAAACCGGATTTGAACTATTCATTCTCATAATAAAACCTCCTAAAAAATCTAGAATTATTATAATACAA
This sequence comes from Candidatus Izemoplasmatales bacterium, assembly GCA_034004745.1. Lineage (GTDB taxonomy): Bacteria > Bacillota_I > Bacilli_A > Izemoplasmatales > Hujiaoplasmataceae > UBA2289. Next base: position 3,428 of record JAVEWC010000090.1, read on the forward strand.
AATTATGAAGATTATATGATGTTTGCTTAAAAATCAAAGATTGAAATTTGATTTTTATCGATCATGCCGTCAAACACACCCAACTCCTCAAGTTTTTCAAATAAAACATTAGATAATTTAGTTCTATTTTTAATGTCTTGCTTGGAAATGAATTCCTTTTCATCTCTCGCTTCTATTACGGATTGAGCCGCTTTTTCACCCATGGAATCAATCACGATAAAAGGAAGAATTAACCCTTTCTTGTCAGTATCGATAACAAAATCCTTGACTGAAGAGCGATATAAATCGATTGGTCGGAATTCAAAACCGCGTTTGACCATTTCTAAAGCCACTTCCAATACTGTTTGCAAATCTTGTTCACGATTGGTAGCTTCTTTTCCTTTGGTCTTAATTTCGTTGATTTTGTCGATGATCGCTTTTTCACCGCCATAAAAGACGTCCACGTCAAATGTCACGGCCCTTTTTGAAAAGTAGGAAGAATAAAAATAGATTGGCTGATACAATTTGAACCAAGCGATTCTCATTGCCATTAAGACATAAGCCGTCGCATGGGCTTTCGGGAACATGTATTTAATTTTTGAACATGACCAGATGTACCATTCTGGAACATCGTACCTGCGCATTTCATCAGCATAAGTTGCCCATTTGTTAGGGTTGGTAATTGCTTTCCCTTTTCTGACAAATTCCATTATTTCAAAGGCTAAATCCGGATTCAAACCATAGGAGATCAAGTGAACCATGATATCATCTCGACAACCAATGACATCCTTGAAATCAATCTTGCCAAACTCGCGATTTTTACCCAAAATCAAGGTTTGTGAATTGCCATAATATACGTCGGTCCCATGTGATAGACCTGAAATTTTAACTAAATCGGCAAAAGATTTTGGCTTTGATTCTGAGAGCATGCCTCTAACAAAGCTAGTTCCTAATTCAGGGACGCCATAAGATGCGACATCAGACATTATATCATCACTCGTCAAGCCCAAAACCTCTGTGCCCGATAACATTCTATAGACATCAATGTCATCA
>JAVEWC010000091.1:0-4453 GCA_034004745.1 Candidatus Izemoplasmatales bacterium
CTTGATGCCAAACTTAAACGTTTAACAGATGCAGACCGCAGATTATATGATGATTGGCAAAACGCAAGAAACAGCAAGAATTTCCAATTGGCCGACGAACTTAGAACCAAACTAGTCGAAAGAGGAATTATATGATTCTTTACAATGGCTTGACTTTGGCTTATATCGGTGACGGCTATTATGAGATGTGGATTAGACAATATTGTCTGAGCAAAGGTTATACATTGGTAAATGATCTGCATAATTTAGCCGTCAGTTATACCAATGCCAAAGCTCAAGCTTATGTCGCTACAATTTTAAATAATGAGTTTTACACCGATGAGGAAATTAAAATCTTTAAAAGAGGCAGAAACCAAACCGCCACCCATAAACCTAAAAATTCAGATGTGCAAACCTATAATAAATCAACAGGTTTTGAAGCTGTCATTGGCTATCTCTATTTGGAGAAGAATTTTGAGAGACTAAATGAAATTCTTAATTTCACAGTATCGATGATTGAGAAAAATTTGGCTGAAATCAAGAATCAAATTCCAAATAATGAAGTTGATTTTTCAAAAACAGAATGAGTATTCTATGTTAAACTATAATTGGTGAGATAATGAGTGTACAAGTATACGGGAAAAACTCCTGCCAGGAAGCTCTAGACAGTAACAAACAAATATTTAAAGCCTATGTAATGGAAGGAACAACTTCTGATTTTTTAAACGTTTTGAGACGGAAAAATATTCCAACCACAATCCTCAGCAAAGAGCAGTTCAAACAGTCCTTCCAAGGAAATCATCAAGGCATTGTTTTGGAAATGGAAGATTATAAAACATATAGTCTAGAAGAGTTTATACCACTACTGGATATGAATGAAGTTCCCTTGTTGCTGATGCTCGACGGAATTACTGATGTCCATAATTTTGGAGCAATCATCAGAACCGCAGAAGCTGGAGGAGTAAAAGGCATAATTATACCTAAAAATCGTTCGGTGAAACTCGGTGGCATAGCAGCAAAGACCAGTTCAGGCGCAATTGAAAACATGAAAATAATTGAAGTTACAAATTTGCGCAATACCTTGGAGAAATTAAAGAAACTTGGCTTTTGGACTGTAGGAACCAGTCTTGACGCCACAATGACTCATACCGAAATCTTTGTTGACAGACCTCTGTGTGTCATTATTGGCAGCGAGGGCAAGGGGATTTCAAGATTGATAAAAGAAACAGCTGATTTCAATGTTAAAATACCGATGGTTGGCAAGATCAACAGTCTCAACGCCTCGGTAAGCGCAGGAATTATCATTTTTGACATCTTAAGGAAAAAAATGAAAATATGATATTTCGCAATTATAATGATTTTGAAATTATCAATCTAATTAAAGAAGGCGATGATGAAGCATTTCGATTATTAGTTGATAAATATCAATTTCTTATTGCGAAAAAAGTCAAAAGTTTCAACTTGACACAAGACTATGAAGATTGTTTTCAGGAAGCCCTGATGATTCTACACAAATCAGTTGTCAAGTTCGATGATACTTTCAATAAAACATTCACAAGATATTTTGAAGCGAACTTACATAACTTTTTAATATCTTACAAAAACAAAAAGATGCGTTATTATACTTTCAAGACAGAAAAATTGCCTATCTTATGCGATTATCTCCTGAAGGAAAATGAAGCAACTTTCTATACTGATGAAGAAATTTATCGTTCACTACATTCTTTTTCTGAGTTTGAAAAAAGAGTATACCAAATCAAGATAATTGAAAACAGAACAGTTCGGGAATGTGCTGAAATTCTCAAGGTAGAAGAGAAAAAAGTATATAATGCCATCGATAGAATAAGAAAAAAAATTAAATTGCATTTAATGACATGATTTTCTTGACTTTTAGTTCTTTTTTTAATAAAATTAATAAAGCAAGCGAGTTGATGAAATGAAAAATAAAACAGTTTTAATCTGTACAGAATGCTTATCTCGCAATTATGAGATTAAAAAAACCGATAACTCAACCAGATTCGAAGTAAAGAAATTCTGTAAAAAATGCAAAAAACATACTATCCACAAAGAGGGAAAGTAGGAGGAAATAAAATGGCAAAAGAAAAACAAGTAAATAACATAAAACCTACTAATGAAAAAGCGGCTAAATCTGAAAGTAAAGTAATGTCAATTTTGAAAAAAGAGTATAAATTTGAAAACTGGCTGTTGGCAATATTGTCACCGGTTTTAATCCTATACGGAGTATATATTCTAATTGGCAAGTTCGGAGCTGCAACACCAACTTTAGCAGAAATCTTGGGTACTTCAGGGATTGGCATCATTGACTTTTTCTTCAATACGACTTTAAAGAGAATCTTGACCGGTTCATTCTTGGTTTTAATTGGAGTTCTAGTTTTAGTTTATCTTTTCATTCCTTATATCAAACCAAGCATTTCCGAGATGAAAAAGGTAAATTGGCCAAGTGGCAAGGATTTAGCAACCAATAGCGGTAGAGTATTTTCCTTCTTGCTATTCTTGATGTTCGTATTCTTCCTTTACGGTTTGGCTTTCGATCCTTTATTCAAACTCATTTATGGTAACTAATAGGGATTATAATGGCTAATACAAACGATATCAACCAAAGAAAGCTTTGGTATATAGTTCAAACTTATTCCGGACTTGAAAACTCCGTCAAAGTCAGTTTGGAAAGAAGAATTGAATCAATGAACATGGAAAATTTGATTTTTCAAGTCATGATTCCAGAAGAGATTATTCCCGCAGACAAAAAAGATAAAAACCCGAAAGAAAAAGTTGTTAAAATTTTCCCGGGATATGTTTTCATTGAAATGATTGTCACTGATGATTCATGGTTCGTGGTCAGAAACACTCCAGGGGTTACAGGCTTCTTGGGCAGTAGCGGCGGCGGAACAAAACCAGTGCCGTTAAAACCGGATGAAATCAATCCAATCTTAAAAAAATGCGGCATGTTGCAAGTTCAGAAATTCAATGTCAAACCTGGTGAAAAAGTCAAAATCATCAACGGCAACTTCAAGGGGCAAGAAGTTATTGTGGAAAACATCGATCAAGATAAGGGTAAAATTCATGTTCTTATTGAAATGTTTGAAAGACAAACATCGATGGAACTCGATTTCACCGACGTGGAAGTAAATAAATAAAACAAGCAAACAGTTTAGTTGTCAACTAGACTGTTTTTGTTTACAATTGGTGATTTTTGGATAGGATTTTGATATTATTACAAAAGTAATTTTTTTATTTGGTGATAAATGTTATAATTTACTTTGGCTAAACAGGAGGAAATACGGATGATTAAGTTAACTAATGTCTCAAAATATTATAGCTCCAATGACGTGATCGCCTTAGGTTTAAGGAAGGTCAATTTGGAATTGAACGTCAATGAATTTGTGGCGATTGTCGGTGAATCCGGATCGGGTAAGACAACCCTTTTAAATGTTATCAGCGGCATTGACACTTATGAAGAGGGAGAAATGTACATCAATGGGGAAGAAACTTCATATTTCAGCGTTTCCGATATGGAAAACTACCGTAAGAAATATGTCGCTTTTGTTTTCCAGGATTACAATTTAATTGATTCATATACGGTTTTACAAAACGTTGAAGCCCCTTTATTGTTATCGGGTTATCCAAAAGACAAAATCCGGAAAAGAGCGATGGAAATCATCGAAAAAGTCGGATTGAAAGCTCACGCCCATCATAAGTCGACAAAACTGTCTGGCGGGCAAAAGCAAAGAGTCGTCATTGCCAGGGCGCTAGCCAAAGATTGCCCTATCATCGCTGCCGATGAACCGACAGGAAATCTTGACAGCGAATCAGCTACACAAATCATTAAACTGTTGGCGGAAATTGCCAAAGATAAATTAGTGGTCATGGTCACTCATGACTTTTCTCAAGTCGCAGAATTCGCAACCAGAAAAATCAGAATCTATGACGGAGAAATAGTAGAAGACAAAGAACTGAAAAAAGTTGAAAAAGCCAATTTACCTAAATTAGAAGACAAAGAATTTAAAATCAATTTTTTCTCGATGTTGAGAATATCTTTAAGAAACTTGATGGCGGTACCGAAGAAGACTTTACTGATGATAGTAGTTTTTTCTTTCTTTGCCATTTTTGTTGGCTTGGCTTATGGCGGTTATGTCATCGTCAGTGATCAAGCGAGTTTCAATTCTAATTATCATTTCAGTTATACTGGTCCGGACCGAATCGTGGTCAAAAGAACCGATAACCAACCGCTAAGTGCTGAAGACTTGGCAGAATTAAGCGGATATTCACAAGTAAAGCATGTGATTGAAAAGGATTATGCTTTAGATTTCAGTATTGCTTTATATTCAAATATCAATGTTTTTGAATATCTTCAAGTTAGTTTCTTACCTTTATCCATGTTACCAACGGATATAGTTTTTGAATATGGCGGTTTGCCTACCGAAGATGATCAAGTAGTTATCGCCGGAAACCCTGA
>JAVEWC010000092.1:0-4372 GCA_034004745.1 Candidatus Izemoplasmatales bacterium
CAAAAATACTATACGTCTAATCTTCTTCATCATGAATCTCCTTGTTTTTCTTGATATGTTCATTCAACTGAACGTTGAATTCTTCAGCTGAGTTATAACCAAGATTTTTTGACTTGAAATCAAAGGCCGCAGCTTCAACAAGAGTTGCTGCATTCCTAGCTTCAGTTATTGGCAAGGCCGCATAAGAAACATAAGTGTCAAATATTTTACGCTTATCAGCTTTCAATCCTAACCTGTCATAATTTTGCTTATCGTCGTCCCATTTTTGCAATTCAACAATCAATGAAAGTCTTTTCTTTTGGCGGTAAGCTTTAACCCCATATAGATGAACAACGTTAACAACTCCCACACCTCGAATTTCTAGATATTTCTTTAGAACATCCGGTGCTTCACCTACCAACATACCTTTTTCAACTTGATATATTTCAACCGTATCATCAGCTATAAGCATATAGCCTCTTCTGATCAGTTCCAAAGCCACTTCACTTTTTCCTAAACCGCTTTTGCCAGTTATTAATACACCAACACCATTTATGTCAAGCAATACTCCGTGCATTGTCGTTCTTTCGGCCAGTGCAGCTTGCAAAAAGGAATATAGTTCACTGAATAATGACGTCGTTTTATAAAAACTTTTCAAAATAGGGATGTTATAAATATCGCCGTAATGAATAAACATGTCAGGAACGTCGACATTTTTGGTGAAAATAAAAGCCGGTGCACCCTTTTCAAAAATTGCCTTGATTCTTTCTTCTTGAATTAGAGGATCCAAGGAATGAAAAAAAGCCGCTTCTTTTGAACCAATAATTTGGATGCGGTCATTTTCATAAAATTCCAGCATGCCAGCTAGTTCGATGCCCGGTTTTACGAGAGCGGGAATAAAAACTTTTCTGCTCGTGCCCTTATGACCGGCAATGATATCAAGATTAAATCCTTCTATAACTTCTTTAATCGTTAATGATGTCATTTTCTACCACCCTTTTTTTTGGATTTCCATACAATAAATGCACTCATTCCTTTTATATAAAGCCATCTGACAATAGTTCTGAAAATTTGTAAAAACATTACAAATACTATTGGATACCAATGATCGTTAAAATCAAGATTTCTCTGAAAAACAACCAAGTCCAAAAAATAGAATAGCAACAAATTCATCAAGAAAAATATCATCCCTGAAGAAAAAACAACTATGGACATAAAGTACCTTATCAAATATCTTCGGTATAATTCTTCATAAAAAGTCAAAATCAAGGCCATTAACAAGATATAGACATCACTGGTAATAGTAGCCCAATTTATAATATTGAACAAAACAAAAATTACGAGTAAGTTCACCAAAAAATTGATTAAGAGATTAACAAACATGTTTCTCGAATATTCCGCACCCAAATTTATTTTCACTACAATCTGGCCATTGGAACGCATATTCTTTTTTTGTTTCTTCTTTTCTTCCTCGTTCTGTTTTTTAACTTCTTCGATTAATTTTTCCAATTCTTCAATTTCTTTTTTTATGTCTTTATCTTCTTTGTCCATACTCGTACTCATTTCCATAAACTAGAAATATAATATCATAATTGAGTAAAAATTACGATACTTTACCTCTTTGCTTTCAATATTTCCTTAAGATAGTGGCCTGTATATGATTTTTCATTGGCTGCGATGTCTTCCGGAGTCCCAATCGCAATGATTTCTCCACCCCGATCTCCACCTTCAGGCCCTAAATCAATTACATGATCAGCCACTTTGATAACATCGAGATTATGTTCGATGATTATTACTGTCGCGCCTTTATCAACAATGTCATTCAAGACTTCCATCAATTGCTTGATATCATGGCTGTGCAATCCCGTTGTCGGCTCATCAAGAATGTAGATGGAGCGATCTGATATGCGTTTATACAGCTCGCTGGCAAGTTTTACCCGCTGAGCTTCACCGCCAGAAAGCGTAGTAGATGATTGTCCTAACTTTATATAACCCAAACCTACATCATTAATAGTTTTTAAACGATTGTAAATCTTGGTTTGATTCTCAAAAAAAGATAAACTTTCTTCAACTCTCATATCTAGAACATCAGCTATGGTTTTTCCTTTATATTTGACTTGCAAAGTTTCTTGATTATATCTTTTACCGTGACATTCTTCGCACTCTACGTATAAGTCGGGCATGAAATGCATCTCAATCTTGATTACGCCGTCACCTTGACAATGTTCACATCTTCCACCCTTGACATTAAAAGAGAATCTGCCTTTGTCGTAACCTCTTAGTTTAGCTTCTTTTGTTTTTGTAAACATATCTCTGATATCGTCAAAAACACCAGTATATGTGGCTGGGTTTGATCTAGGTGTTCTTCCGATTGCCGACTGATCGATATCGATGATTTTATCAAATATTTCGTAATTCACCAATCTTTCAACTTTTCCGGCAACTTCATTTCTCCTTGTTATTAAATTAACCAGATTTGTATATAAAACATCATTTACTAAAGATGATTTACCAGATCCGGATACACCGGTGACAACCGTTAAACATCCAATCGGAAAATCGACGGAGATATTTTTAAGGTTGTTTTGTGATGCCTTTTCGATATGAAGATAACCTTTATTGTGAGGTCTTCTTGACATTGGTATAGGTATTTTCAATTCACCGCGCAAATACTTGGCAGTTATCGAATTTTTATCCTTCAATAATTCTTGAGGGGTCCCAACAAAAACAACTTCTCCCCCATGGTCTCCCGCACCGGGTCCGATATCGACAACCAAATCGCTTTCAAGAATCATTTCGTTGTCATGCTCGACAACTATCATCGTATTACCTAAATCTCTCATGTCTTTTAAAGTCTTTATCAAACGGCCATTATCTCTTTGATGTAATCCAATTGATGGTTCATCCAGGACATACATTACGCCAGTCAATCTTGAACCTATTTGTGTTGCCAAGCGAATTCTCTGTGCTTCGCCACCGGATAAAGTGCCCGCCAAGCGCGACAACGAAAGGTAATCGAGGCCAACGTTAATCAGAAAACTTAATCGTGCTTTTATTTCTTTTAAAATTGGTTTGGCAATTTCATGTTCTTTATCGGTGAGTTTAATTTTTTCCAAAAACTCAAACAAATGTAGAATGCTAAGTTCTGACATCTCATGAATATTAAGTCCATCTATATATACTGACAAAGCTTCTTTATTGAGTTTTTTACCATTACAAGTATCACAAGAGATGTCATTCATCATCGATTCAATCCAGTTTCTGACTGTTTTTGAAGTCGAAGACATATATCTTCTTTCTAAACTTGTAATAACACCCTCAAAAGGTTTTTTGGCATTATGGTACATATTCCCGGTTTTGGAGATATAGCGAAAATTGATTTCATCCTTTGAACCATACAAAAGAACGTTTTTCTGTTTTTCCGTTAGGTCCTTAAACGGTTTATCTAAAGGGATATTAAGGAAAATAGCCGTCTGTTCAACCTGTTGATAATATAATGAATCCATATTTGCGTATTTTCGAAAGACATTTTCCCTTAAACTTAAATTTTGATCTGGCAATAAAAGATTTGGGTCTATCTTGCGATTGAAACCCAACCCAGCACATGTTTCGCAAGCTCCATATGGCGCATTGAAAGAGAATAATCTAGGTTCTAATTCCGGAACAGTAAACCCGCATATTGGACAGGAAAAATGTTCGCTGAATAGAAGTTCTTGATCATTTGCCAGTAATCTTACGTGTCCTTCACCCAGCTTAGATGCCACTTCCAGTGAATCATAAAGTCTGGATGTAATCTCTTCTTTGACGATTACTCTATCGATGACGACATCGATATCATATCTGATGTTTTTGTCCAACTCTATTTCCTGATCGAGCTCAAAATCCTGCTTATTGATTCTAATCCTTGTATAACCATCTTTTCTTAAACTCTCAATGGTTTTTTGATGAGTTCCCTTTTTACCCCTAACAACAGGCGCTAGAATTATCAGTTTTTGTCCAGAGTATTCAAGTACATGATTAGTCATCTCTTGTATAGTTTGAGACTTAATTTCGATATTATGAGTTGGGCAAAAAACTCTACCGATACGAGCGTAGAGCAATCTTACGTAGTCATAAATCTCAGTAACTGTCCCGACTGTTGATCTCGGGTTGTTGGAAGTGGTTTTTTGATCTATCGAAATTGCAGGTGACAAGCCTTCAATAACATCCACATCCGGTTTTTCCATATTGCCCAAAAACTGTCTTGCATAAGAGCTTAAAGACTCAACATATCGTCTTCTTCCCTCTTCATATATCGTATCAAATGCCAAACTGGTCTTTCCCGAACCGGAAAGACCTGTCATCACAACTAGTTGATTCTTCTTAAACTCTAAATTAATTGATTTGAGGTTGT
>JAVEWC010000093.1:0-4328 GCA_034004745.1 Candidatus Izemoplasmatales bacterium
CATTGATTATTTCCCCTTCTTCTGCCAAGGTAACGGTCAAATCGATGGTTTCATAAATATCCTTGACGCGATTGAATTTGTCAATCAGTTCATTCTCGCCATTCATCTCCTGAATGATGCCTTGGGCCTTATTGGGGTCCAACCAAAAATCTGGAGACAAGGTCAATTGTTCCAGTGATTTGACACGATCTTTCTTTTTGGAAATATCGATATTGTTGTTGAGTTTTTTGAATTCATTCGTTAACTCATAGAATTCTTTTCTTAATTCATCAAGAAGCATTTTTTACTCCTAGTTATCGTTTTTACCATGACAATACTTATATTTTTTTCCACTGCCACACGGACATGGATCGTTGCGCCCAACTTTGGTTTGAACGGTTCTTGGTTTGCGTTTTACTTCAGTATCTTCTTTTCCCGAATAAGTACTGACCGGTTTAGCTACTTGAACTCTTTCAGTATTTTGTCTAACTTGGGCTTTTAGAACATATCTGGTAACGTCATCTTGAATATTTTGAATCATGGTTTCAAACATGTTGAAGCCAATTTCCTGGTATTCGCGGAAAGGGTTAATCTGACCATAACTTTGGAGGGTTACAGCTTGTCTTAATTCACTCATGGAGTCGATGTGTTGAACCCAGTAAGTATCAACAACCCTTAACGTAATGGCTTTTAAAAAATCATTATAAGGTTTTTCACCCGCTAAAGTCTTCTTGCTTTCCACATCTTTTTTATAAGTTGACAATACATATTCCAAAGGATAATTTTCGGTTTTCAAAATTTCTTTATCAATGGAATTGATGACGAAAAATTTATTCAAGGCAGAGTATAGTTCTTCAATATTTTCGTGAGATTTCACGGTTCTCGTCAAGGAATCTTCAATCATGCTGTTGATGATGTGTTCGATTGTGTCAAGAAATAAAACGTCTGTTCTTTGTGAGTAGATGATTTCGCGTTGTTTTCTTAAAACTTCGTCATATTGAAGAACTGTTTTACGACGGTCAAAGTTAGAGCCTTCAATTTGGGTTTGAGCTCTTTGAACCATTTTTGAAAACATCTTGAAGTCTAATGGAAGTTCAGTATCAGAACCCTTTTGGGATGTAATCATGGAAATCATTGACTTGAATCTGTCACCACCGAAACGTCTCAATAAATCGTCATCTGCGGATAGGAAGAATCGAGAATAACCTGGGTCTCCCTGACGTCCCGAACGACCGCGCAACTGATTGTCAATACGGCGGGATTCATGTCTTTCTGTCCCTATAACCGCCAAACCGCCAAGTTCTTTGACACCTTCACCGAGTTTGATATCGGTACCTCTACCAGCCATGTTTGTGGCGATGGTTACTGCATATTTTTGACCGGCATTTGCGACGATTTCTGCTTCTCGTTCATGTTGCTTGGCGTTTAACACATTATGTTTTACACCATTTTTCTTGAGTAGCGAAGACAATAATTCCGAACTTTCAATGGAAATGGTACCGACAAGCATAGGTTGACCTAAGTGGTAACGTCTGGTGATTTCTTCAGCTAGTGCTTGATATTTGCCTTTCATGGTTGCGAAAATCAAGTCGTTGTCATCAATTCTCACTACTGGTCGATTGGTAGGAATTTCCACAACAAACATGTTGTAGATATTGCGAAATTCCTCTTCTTCGGTCTTTGCTGTACCGGTCATACCGGCTAACTTTTGATACATTCTAAAGAAGTTCTGAAAAGTAATGGTAGCTAGCGTTGTGGTTTCTTTCTTGATTTCTACTGCTTCTTTCGCTTCCAAAGCTTGGTGCAAGCCTTCGGAGAATTGACGGCCATGCATCAGGCGACCAGTAAATGGGTCAACGATGATGACTTTTCCGTCTTGAACAACGTAGTCTATATCTCTGGACATGATGTAATTGGCTCTTAGAGCATTATTGATATGATGCAATAAAACGACGTTATTGACGTCATAGAGATTTTCTAGATTAAAGAATTTTTCAGCGTGTTGAATTCCAACTTCCGTCAAGGTTATGGTTTTGTCCTTGATGTCCATTTCATATTCTTCATCGGTCAAACTAATGACGAAATAATTGGCTTGGCGATATAAATCTTGAGTATTTTTCGCTCCTCCAGAAATAATCAACGGGGTTCTCGCTTCATCGATCAAGATTGAGTCAACTTCATCGATGATGGCAAAATTGAGTTTTCTTTGTACGATGTGCTCTTTATAGATAACCATGTGATCCCGCAAATAATCAAAACCAAGTTCGTTATTGGTTGAATACAAGATATCGCAGTTATACATTTCACGTTTTTCTTCAGAACTTAACTCTCTGGTGTTCAAACCGACTGTAAGTCCCATGAATTTAAACAAATCGCCGATTTCGCCTTCCGCTTCACGTCTGGCCAAATAATCATTGACGGTAACGATATGAACTCCTTGACCGCCTAGTGCATTTAAATAGGCAGGCATTACTGCCGTTAAGGTTTTTCCTTCCCCGGTCTTCATTTCCGCGATATTACCTTCATGAATGACAATCGCACCCATGACTTGAACTTTAAAAGGAGTCATTTTCAGGACTCTGGTCGATGCTTCTCTAACCGTTGCATAAGCATCCACTAAAATGTCGTCGAGAGTTCTGCCTTCATTCAACAAACCTTTAAACTCCAAGGTTTTTCCTTGAAGTTCACTATCGGTTAAAGCTTTATATTCATTTTCTTTATCAAGAACCATCTGAGCCATTTTTTCCAAACGTTTCAGGGTCTTTTTATTGGCATTTAAAAAATCAAACAACTTAGTCACCTCTTCATCTATACCTTTTAATAATATCATTTTATCGCTGTTTATTCAATAAATTATACTTTATCAAACAAAAGATTTTTAGGGTTTTTAAAAAAATAAAGCACTGAGAATTTATCTCAATGCCTGTTATATTAATATGCTTTGGCAAAATATACCAAGTGTTTAGCTTTTTCACCACAAACAGGACAAGTATCACCAATTGTTTCCTTAGAAAGCGGCATACATCTTGAGGTGGCTTGAGTTTCTTCTTTTACTTTGTCTTCGCAAGCTCTTTTGCCACACCACATCATCTTTACATAGCCTTGTTTTTCAGAAATTATCTTCTTGAATTCTTCATAGGAATTGGTTTCTCTGGTATTGCTAGATACATTTTCTAAAGCTCTGTCATACATCGCTTGGTGAATGTCTTGCAAGATTGATGGCAATCTTTCAATCAATTCATCTAAATTAATAGTCATTTTTTCACGATTGTAGCGTTTCACTAAGACACATTGGTTGTTTGTAATGTCTCTTGGGCCGATTTCGATACGAACCGGAATCCCCTTCATCTCTGATTCGGAGAATTTCCAGCCAGGTGTCTTGTCGGAATCATCGATTGCTACACGGATATTATGTTTTTCCAACAATGATTTCAATTCTTGAGCTTTTTCGATAACACCAGCGACATGTTGCATAACCGGAATGATATTAACCTGAATTGGCGCTAAATATGGAGGTAGAACCAAACCTGAATCATCGCCATGAACCATGATTACCGCTCCAATCAATCTGGTGGATACGCCCCATGATGTTTGGTGAACGTATTTTACTTCACCGTCTTTATCTTGGAAATTGATGTTGAATGCTTCAGCGAATCCTGTACCGAAATAATGGGTTGTTCCACTTTGAAGAGCTTTACCGTCATGCATTAATGCCTCGATGCTATAAGTGTCGACGGCGCCGGCAAATTTTTCTTTTTCGGTTTTTTGTCCCATGACGAAAGGAATTGCCAAAAGGTCTCGACCAAGGGTGTTATACACGTCAAGAATATCCATCGTTTCTTTACGCGCTTCTTTTTCTGAAGCATGGGCAGTATGGCCTTCTTGCCATAAGAATTCTGACCCTCTCAAGAAAGGTCTGGTCGTTTTTTCCCATCTTACCACTGAACACCATTGATTGTAAAGCTTCGGCAAATCACGGTAGGATGAAATTATTTTTTGATAATGATTGCAGAACAAAACCTCAGACGTTGGTCTGATAATCAATCTTTCCTGGAGTTCTTCACTGCCGCCAACTGTTACAATAGCTGTTTCCGGTGCGAATCCCTCTACATGCTCCGCTTCTTTTTTAAATAATGATTCCGGTATGACCAATGGCATATAAACATTTTGATGATTGGTTTTCTTGAACTCATAATCCAAATATTTTTGTATGTTTTCCCAGAGTGCATAGCCATAAGGTCGATATATGATAAATCCTTTAGCATCGGAATAGTCCATCAATTCAGCTTTAATGCAAACGTCTGTGTACCATCTAGCGAAATCTTCATCTCTTGAAGTAATCGCTTCGA
>JAVEWC010000094.1:0-4312 GCA_034004745.1 Candidatus Izemoplasmatales bacterium
TTTTATTCCTAAACTTCTCAGTTTATTCATCAGATAAAAAGCTACTCTGTCGCAATTGCAGACAAAAGCTGTCGGCAAGTTTTTCGGTATTTCCAGCTCGATGAATTTTCCTTGTTCATCCCTGTCTTCAATTACATAATCCAGCTTTAAAGCAATGTTATTTTCAATTAAAGCTTTATAATAGCCCAAATAACGGTCTTGAATACTTGATGTCGCCCTGATTGAACCGACAAAGGCGATATTTCTATGACCTCTATCGATTAATAGATCGGTCAATTGATAACCAAGATAAAAGTTATCGGCGGTTATCGAATCAATTTTTGAATCCTGACGATAAAAGTCAAAATAAATCATTGGGATGGTTATTTTTTCCAAGAGAATCAGATAATCACAAGAAAGTTGACCAAGAACGATGATGCCGTCAACTTTCTTCTCATTATAGACTCTTGGCAAAATTAGATCGCTTTCAGTTTTGGCACTGATTATTTCCATAATGCCTGAAGTGCCGTAAGCGTCAAGTTTCTTGATGATTTCACCACAGACGCTAAAATAGTATGCTTCATTATCGCCAACATATTTTTCACTGATTAAAATACCGATATTGTATTGTCGGTCGGTTTTCAAACTTCTCGCAGAATTGTTGATTCTATAACCCATTCTTTGGGCAGTGATTTTTACTTTGTTTCTTAATTCTTCGGAAACTCCGTCTTTGTCTGACAGCGCTTTTGAAACGCTGACTTTCGAGATGCCCAGTTCATTGGCGATTTCTGACATACTTACTTTTTTGGTCATGGTAAATCCTCCTTAAAATTAGAATGTGTCGATTAAAGATCTGATTATAATATCACTTTCTTCAATTAACTCATTTGAGATGAATTTTATTACTTTTAATTTATAAGGGATGAGATGGAAATAATTGTCGGTAAAGACCAAATCTTTTCCCTTTATTTTTACTTCTACGAACTTAGCCAATTTATCGCACATCAAATATAATGTGTATATATTTTTAAATCGGTTGAGGTCATGTTTTATCGTTGCTTTTTCGAGTTTTAAATGTTTATCAGGAAGATAAAAGGCCGTGTTTTCTGAGATAATCTCATCATTTTCTTCGACTTTCACATAAACGAATGTCTTTTGTGCTTCCTTACGAGGAAGTTCAAGTTTTAAGGTCTCAACAGTTTTTGCTGATTGAGCTTTTACGGTAATGTCTACTTCTTTTTTTGATAAGACTTTTCCATTAAAGTCGATTAACTCCAAAGTGTATTTTCCTTTAAAATCAACTGATAAATCATTGGTGATTACTACTTTTGTTAGAGTTGGATTTTCTTCCAAGGAAATCAGTACTGGAGAATAGAACTTCTTGGCATGATAATGCAGGATTTTCCAGCGGTGATAATAATCGATGCTTGACCAGGAAGCAACCGGCCAACAATCATTCAGCTGCCAATACAAAATCCCCATGCACCTACCGTAATTTCTACGCCAATGTTCAACACCGTATCTGATGCCTTCTGCCTGTATCGCCTGCGATACATAAAGCAAGGATTCAAAATCTTTCGGATATTTAAAGAGTTTACCGACATAATCCAAAATCTTGGAGTTGGCAGTTCTGTTCTTTTGATGGGATTCCATCACATAAGAAAAGATGTTTTTGTCTTCTTCTTCAGCGAACATGTTGATGGTTTCAATTGCCGGGAATGACTGCAGACCGAACTCACTCATGAAACGCGGGAAATAAAGTCTGTAATTAGTGAATGGTTCATTGTTATGCCATACGCCCCAGTAATGCATGTCGCCGTAGTTATCGGAATTAGTATTGTGGAACAATTCCTTGGAAGCTGGCGAACTTCGCCAGTAAGGAATTTCAGGTGCGTATTCTTGCACAAGCGGAGGAATAATTTCCAAATATTGTTTTAAGTAGAACTCTTTCGATAAATCAAGAGACGGTACATGCCAATGTTCGATGGCGGTTTCATTTTCATTATTGCCACAGATTAAAACCACCGAAGGATGGTTCCTCATTCTCTTGACATTATCGATAATTTCCGACTTGATTGATTCAACGAATGGTTCCTTATCCATAGGATAGATACTACAAGCGAACATCAGGTCTTGCCAGACTAAAAGGCCTAATTCATCGCAGATGTCATAAAAGTAATCTTCCGGATAAATACCTCCGCCCCAGACCCTGATCATATTGTGATTGGCAAGTTTAGCTGCCGATAACAACTTGTAGGTCAATTCACGGGATGTTCTCGGCAATAGATTGTCTTCAGGGATATAGTTTGAACCCTTGGCAAAGACTTTAATACCGTTTACTTCGAAAGTGAAGCTTTCACCGTATTGGTCTTCTTCTTGAATAAGTTTGATTTCTCTTAATCCTATTTTAACAGTTTTCTCTTCCAAAAGAATTGCTTCATCAAAAAGTTTTATCGTCAATTGATATAAATTTTGTTCTCCGTAATTGACCGGATACCATTTAAGTGGATTTTCAATTAAAACAGAAAATTCTTGATTGATGAGTTTGTTTGACTCATGAATCAATTTGCCGCTGGGATCAATTAATTCCAGACGCAAATGAAGGTTTTCTTTTGTCTTTGAAACTTCGGGAAATACAGTTAATTCAACTGACTTTTCCAGATGTTTCTGTTTAATCGAAACGTCTTCAATCTTGGCTTTAGTTATGAATTCAAGGCTTATATCACGCCATATTCCACCATCAGGTAGCTGCGGACCCCAGTCCCAGCCAAACATATAATGGGCTTTGCGAAGATGAATGTAACCTTTGACACTATCATGAGCTTGATAGAGCTTATGAGGATAAGTTTCTTCTGCTTTTTTAATATACTTAAGTGGGGAAAGAATAACGATTTTTATTTGGTTAGTCCCTTGTTTTAGATAATCCTTTATAAAAATATGCCATATGCGATGCATGTTGTCTGTTGTAATTATCAATGAGTCGTTGAGATAAATTTCTGCCAAGGTATCGATACCATTTAAAACAAGATTTACATAATCAGTTTTCAGTTCATCCTCAGTGATTTCAAATTCTCTTTCATAAACATAATCATGTACCATGTATTCCCTGACCAAATATTCATTGTCCTTGTAAAACGGATCGGGAATGATCTTGTTTGCCAATAAATCGTTATAGACGGAACCAGGCACTTGAACTTTCAAGTTGATATTTATATCCTTGGCGGAAAGATTCCACTCGCCACCAAGATTCTTTATGTAGTAATTCATCGGCTTAATCAATCATTTCTCTAATGATTTGTCTTCCGGTAAGACTGGATATTAGTGCAGCCAAGTCTTCAGCGACATTCATGCTGGTCTGGACATTCGGATGATAATTTGATCCGTATGGATTTCCCAATGTACCAGCACCTTCCATCAAGAATGGATAGACTACTGTACTGCCTATTTCCAAGTTTGCTTGGTTGATTACTGCCAAAGTTGGTTGTTCGAGGTTTGCTTGCTCATTCATTAAGCCATAAGCCACAATGATTTTGGCATTTGGATAGAAGTTATTGAGTAGAATCAAAAAGTCAGTATAATCCTGAATAAATCTAGCAACCAACAAATTTTTGTTTTCCTGAGACATGGCGTTATAGTTGGAAGCGTTGAAATCATTGGTACCAAGATTTACAACAACTACATCCGGAACATAATTGGATGTATCCCATTTTCCTCCTAGAGTAAAGACAGTGTTTGAAGAATCTATGGCTACATATTCATAAGCATTAGGTATGTTTTGTGTTTCCGAGATTGCTCCACCGGTATTGTAACCTCTGGATACGCCCCAACCGCTGGCAGAGAAAATTGATATTTCTGAATCAAGCAGGAATGAAGTCAAATAAGCAAAAGCTCTTAAACCATCGGAATTGGCAGTGGTTTTGGTTACTGCCAAAGAACCTAAATTGCCGTATCCGGTTGATGAAGAAGCGGCGATGAATTCAAGTCTGAATGATTTAGGCTGTGGCGGAAAAGTAAAATAGCCATCAGTCGTAATGTTTTTTAAAGCAGTATTCGAATCAGAAGCTTCACTTCTTTTTAAAATCTTCACTGTATGGTAACCATCTTCTAAACCACTATAGATGGTATATTCTTTTTCTGCTGAATCAAGCATGAATAATGTTCCCTTGGTCGGATCTTCTTCGCCGTCAAGCATAGCTACCAGATAAGGTTGTTTTCCCGAAACGCTTTAATTGGATGCTTTAAGCGTAACTTTCAGTTCTGTACCGTAAAAGGCATCTTCAAAGCCGCTGGCTGTGAAGTAAAAATATTTAACTGCTTCAGTTTCGTTATAATA
>JAVEWC010000004.1:0-20676 GCA_034004745.1 Candidatus Izemoplasmatales bacterium
GAATTTGATGATACTTTGTTAAATGGTGGAACCTCAATGGGTATCCATGAATCACAATCGAGATTCTATGAAAATATCATAGGCAGATCGCATGAATTTTGGGAAGCACACTTACCAAAATTCAAGGAATTATTTCCGGAACAAACAAAAAATATGACAGTTGATGATATGTTTTACGCCGTAAATCAAGTTGAAGCTTCCATGATCAGAATTGAAGCGGATGAACTTACTTATCCATTACATATTATGCTGAGATATGATATCGAAAGAATGATGATCAATGGTGAGATTACCGTTGATGAACTGCCAAAGATCTGGAATGATAAAATGGAAGAATATTTAGGCATCAGACCTGCAAATGACAGCGAAGGCGTCCTTCAAGACGTGCACTGGAGCGGTGGCATGATTGGTTATTTTCCAACTTACGCTTTAGGAACAGCCTATTCCGCGCAAATCTACAATACCATGAAAAAAGAACTTGACGTAGAAAAACTTATTAAAGAAAACAAGATATCAAAAATTAACGAATGGTTAAAGGATAAACTTCATAAATATGGTTCCAGCAAAACTCCAAAAGAATTATTGCTGATGATAACCAATGAAGATTTCAATCCTAAATACTATGTAGAATATTTAAAAGAAAAATATGCTAGATTATACTTATCAAAATAATAGTACAACCTTAATAGGAGGACATAATGTTACTAGAAAAACATATTATTGAACAAGTTTTAGATACAGCCCTAGAAACAGGCGCAGATTTCGCCGAGGTCTATATAGAGGACCATAGTTCATCAGTTTTACAATCGGTATCCGGAAGACTGGAAAAATCCCAAAACAACAAAGCTTTTGGAGTCGGTGTAAGAATTGCGAAGAATTTTCAATCTGTTTATGGTTATACCAACAGTAAAAAACCAGTTGATTTAATTAAACTTGCACGTGATCTTTCCAAATCATTCAACGATGAAGTCAAAACTGAAAGATTACCTTTGATGGAACTTGAAGTTGGTAAAAGACATCAGCCTAAAATCAAGCCGAGTACAGTATCCGTGGCTGAGAAAGTGAAGTTGTTAAAAGAAGCTTCAAAACACGCAAGCGAATATGATCCTGTCATCAAGCAGGTTATCTGTAATTTGGTTGATGACGAAAAAGACGTTTTAATCGCCAATTCTGAAGGACGTTTCGTTACGGAAACAAGAGCAAAGGTCAGATTGATGATTTCAGCTGTTGCCAATGATAATGGTATGATGCAAACAGGATATGATGGAGACGGCTCTGGAAAAGGCTATGAATTCTTTTATGAAGACATGGACATACCTTACTATGCCAAATCAGCAGCTAGAATCGCTAAAACCATGCTTTATGCCGATGATTGCCCAAGTGGCGTCATGCCAGTTGTGATTCACAATGCCTTTGGAGGAGTAATTTTCCATGAAGCTTGCGGACATTCCTTGGAAGCTACTTCAGTAGCCAAAAATGCCTCAGTCTTCTGTGATAAATTAGGAACGAAAGTAGCTTCCGACATCGTGACAGCCATTGACGACGGTACAATTGAGCATGGTTGGGGATCTGCCAACTTTGATGATGAAGGCTATCCGCAACAAAAAAGAATATTGATTGAAAATGGCGTATTAAAATCATACATGATTGATAAAATCAATGCCAGAAGAATGAAGATGGAACCTACCGGATCTTCAAGAAGACAAAACTATAAATTCGCTCCGACATCAAGAATGAGCAATACCTATATCGCTAATGGAACTTCCACTTTGGAAGAAATCATTGCTGCGACAGAATATGGACTTTTCGCTAAAAAAATGGGTGGCGGTTCAGTCAACCCTGGCAATGGCGATTTCAACTTTAGCGTTATGGAAGGCTATATGATTCGTAACGGTAAAATTGCTGAACCTGTCAAAGGCGCAGCATTGGTTGGTAATGGCGCTGAAATTCTGCATAAAATCGATATGATTGCAGGTAATCTTGACCATCAAAGAGGCATGTGCGGTTCAGCTTCTGGATCAATACCGGCCGATGTCGGACAACCGACAATCAGAGTGAAAGAAATCACTGTCGGCGGTAGAAAGAAAGGGGCGTAAGCAAAAGATGAATCTAGATAAATTATTCTCAAGAGCTAAAGAAAAAGGCATAACTGACATCGAGATATTTTCCAGCGATACAACTTCATTAAACATTGATATCTTTGATGGAACAGTTGATAAATATGAAATAGCAGCAACCGAAGCTTTGACAATCAAAGGCGTCTATAACAATAAAATGGGACGTTTTCGTACCGAAGTTTTAAGTGATGATGTAATTGAAGAAATTTTGGATACCATTATCGCATCTGCCAAAGAAATCGATTCTTTGGATGATGCCATCATTTATGAGGGTGATGAATCCTACAAGGATTTATCAGACATTTACAATGACGAACTATATAATCTCGACGTTAAAAAGAAGATTGATTATTTACTGAAACTTGATGATTATCTCCATAAATACGACCATAGAGTCAAGGTTGTTGAAACCATGTATTCTGAAGATACTGCTGCAGTTTTATTAAAAAATTCAAAAGGTATAAACCTGACCAATAAAGCCAACGCAGCCTTTATCGGTGGCAGCGTCATCGTTAAAGACGAAGTTGATCAAAGAGTTGGTTTTGACGTTGTAATCTCCAATGATTTTAATGATTTCAATATTGAAACTCTAGCAAAAGATATCGTTGAAGATGCCTTGGCTTCTCTTGGAGCTAAACCTGTGCCTTCCGATAGTTATGAAATAGTATATTCCAATGGAGCGATTGCGACTCTTTTATCAGCTTTTCAAGGAATTTTTTCCGCAGATTCTGTCCAAAAAGGGTTATCGCTATTAAAAGGAAAACTGGAAGAAACAATCGGTTCCGAACTTGTGACCATTACCGATGATCCGTTCATGAAGAAAAGTGCTGCATCAAGATCGTTTGATGATGAAGGTGTTGCCACCTCATATAAGGAACTTGTCAGCAAAGGCGTTTTAAAAACCTTCTTGCATAATTTGGTCACAGCCAAAAAAGATGGCGTTAAATCGACAGGAAACGGTTTTGGCGGCGGTGTTGGTCCGGTCAATCTCAAATTGGAAGCTGGTTCATCTAATTTGGACGAAATGATTAAAAGCTGTGAAAAGGGAATTTTTATCACCAATGTTCAAGGCGCACACTCAGGTGTAAATGCGGTCAGTGGTGATTTCTCACTTCAAGCCAGTGGCTATTATATTGAAAAGGGTGAAAAAATTAGGCCAGTTGCACTAATTACCGTTGCCGGAAACTTCTTGGAAATGTTAAAAGACATCACCATGGTAGGCAATGATTTAAAGATGAGTTATTATGGTGTAACTTCACCTTCAATAAAAGTTAAATCAATGCAGGTTTCTGGAAGTTAATAAGTTAAGAATTGATGACTAAAAAATTAGTCATCTTTTTTTTATCAAAGTAAGTATTTTAGTTAAAATAGTGATAAGATTAATTTAAGAGTACGGAGGGGTTTTTTATGGAAGAGAACAAGGCTTTAATCAATATCAATAAAAGAAGTTTCATCAACGTCTTGATTATCTTATTCAGCCTGATGGTTATTGCATTCGTCTTAACTTATTTGATTCCGCAAGGATCTTACCAAAGAACTGTTGATGGGGAAATAATTGCGGGCACTTATCAATTATTACCGAGAGACAATTTGAAAATATGGGAATTCTTTTATGCGCCGATTGGACTTTTACTAAGCTCTGACGGATTGAATGTCATCATGATATCCTTATTCTTGTTCATTCTCGGCGGTTTCTTCACCGTGATGGATAAAAGTAAAGGGATAATCGTTATAATAAAAAAATTAGTTGATAAATATTCTCACAACAAGCATCTATTGATTAGAATCATTACTTTGTTTTTTATGCTATTTGGCGCTTTTTTTGGTATTTTTGAAGAATCCGTGGCTTTACTGCCGATAATGATAATTCTGGCTTTATCCATGGGATATGATACTTTGATGGCGATGGGATTGACGGTTTTAGCAGCTGGTTTTGGGTTTGCCAGTGCCATTACCAATCCATTTTCCGTAGGCATAGCTTCTGAGATTGCTGGAATAAACATTCTTAGTGGCGTATTGTTCAGAGTCGGAGTATTCGCAATCATGTATTTTTTGCTTTCAACCTTTTTGGTAAATTATGCAAAGAAATTGGAAAAGAATCCGAAGCTATCACTTACTTACACGGAGGATCAGGGAAAACGGCAAAACATCAACACTGATTTTACTGAAAAAGTCGACAATGAACAAAAGATTTTTAAAACATACATCATTATTTTTCTTGTCTTATTAACACTTATTATTTTAGCATCTTTAATGCAATTGATTTTCGAACTGGAAATTCCGACCATTGTTTTGATGATTGTAGTTTTTCTGTTTGGTGGGTTATTGGCAGGATTTATCATCAATGGCGATATTATTAAAACCCTGAAAGTCTTTTGGAAAGGGATGTTGGCAGTTATGCCAGCAGCAATTTTGATTATTTTTGCGGGTTCGGTTAAATACATCATGACAAGCGGCGAAATCATGGACACAATCCTCTATTATTTTGAAAGCATCTTGGGCGATAAACCGGCTATCATTGGCGTATTGGGTATTTACCTGATCATTCTCATCATTCAATTCTTCATCGGCTCAGCTTCTGCCAAAGCCGTACTGATAATGCCAATTCTAGTGCCTCTGGTTTCCTTGATTGGAGTTTCGACCAATATCGCAATTTTAGCTTTCATCTTCGGAGACGGTTATACTAATGTTATTTTTCCAACCAACGGGGTTTTATTGATTGCCTTAAGCATAGCGTCTGTTTCTTATCAAAAGTGGTTTAAATGGACAATCAAATTGCAAGCCTTGACTTTCATCTTGACAATCATCTTATTGGTCATTGCTTATGCTATCGGTTATTAAAGGTTATTTCTTTACAAATAGGCCTTAAAGAAGTATAATTATAGAGTAATTTTTAAATCATTTAGGAGGATTATTATGGGATTGGTATCAGCAAAACCGATGCTCGATAAGGCATACCGTGAAGGTTATGCAGTAGGAGCGTTCAATATCAACAATTTAGAATGGACAAAAGCAATACTTTTGGCAGCGCAAGAAGTTTCTTCGCCAGTTATTCTTGGTGTTTCTGAAGGTGCAGCCAAGTATATGACTGGATATAAAGTGGTAACGGAAATGGTTAAAGCCATGATTGAATCGCTTAATATTACTGTACCGGTAGCTTTGCATTTGGATCATGGTTCATATGAAGGAGCGTTAAAGGCAATTGAAGCGGGATTCTCTTCAATTATGTTTGATGGTTCTCATTATCCAATCGAGGAAAATATCAAATTAACCAAAGAAATGGTGGAAAGAACCAGAAAATTAGGAATATCTCTTGAAGCTGAAGTAGGCGCTATCGGCGGAGAAGAAGACGGTGTTATCGGTAACGGCGAAGTTGCAGATCCGAAGGAATGCAAATTGATTAACGACTTGGGCGTTGACTTCTTGGCTGCCGGCATTGGCAATATTCACGGAAAATATCCAGCAAATTGGGCGGGATTAAACTTTGAAGTATTAAATGAAATCAATAAAGTGACTGGGGATACACCACTAGTTCTTCATGGTGGTACGGGAATACCGGCTGACATGATAAAAAAAGCCATTTCCATGGGCGTATCTAAAATTAATGTCAATACCGAATGTCAATTGGTTTTCGCCGACGCAACCAGAAAATACATTGAAGCCGGAAAAGATTTAGCTGGAAAAGGCTTTGACCCACGTAAATTATTGGCACCGGGAACTGAAGCAATCAAACAGGTTGTAAAAGAAAAAATGGAGTTGTTTGGCTCTTTCAACAAGGCTTAATACACAAAAAAACCACATTTTTACTGTGGTTTTTCTTTTCTTTTATTGTATAATATTTAAAGAGGGTTATATATGGAAAAACTTTTAAAAGAATATCAAGGCTGGCTTACCGACAATAAAAATTTCTATGAACACCTAAAAAGTCATGAATCGGCTTTATTTGTTCGTTTTCAACCAGTCTATGATGTGCTTTTCGTGCTTTTTCAAGAATATAAAGACCATCCTGACCAAGGAAACGAAGATATAGAAAAGATATTTCAAGTCGGTCTGGAATATTTGAATATGCAATTTTTTACCTGCAAGATGTATTTAAAGAAGACTTTCAACAATAATTTTCATCACTTTTTAGAATATGATCAAGTTATCAATTATTCCTTATTCTTGGAAGATTTAAAATATGAATTGGTGGAAAAATCTATTTCTTATGATGAGAAAGCGATGGAAAGTATTGCTGATTTTCTCGATGACATCATTGAGAATAAAAAGGAGATACCAGATAACTTGGGACTTTATGTCGACGGTAAAATCCATCAAATGATTGACGTCGACGATTATCATTTCACAGGAATTATCGATATTTTTGTCGAGATAGCAGATGCTTTGGGAATTTCATTTGATGATGAACAAGATATAACAATAGAAAGAGGAACTATAAAATGAATAGAAAACAATATTTAACGGCAGTAATTGCCATCGTCGCCATTGATTTGGCATTGATTATAACCAGAATATTTATTAACTACATAGACTGGACATGGATTTTGGTAATAGTTGCGTCTTTGTACTTATTTTTGAAGTACAAGACGACAGGACCTTTACAAGCTTTCTCCACGAAATTCAACATGTTGGTAGATTATGATTTGGACGTGGCTGAAGCCAAAAGACTATGTCAAGAAAGAGTTGATCAAGCGCCGACCAATAATATCAAGGCTTTTTACATGGTTTATCTTGGCATGGCAACTTATTACAACGGTGACTATGAAGAAGCGATAAAAACCTTCAATATGGTTGACTTGAAGAAGTTGAACAACGTCTATCACATCCTGATTCTTTCCTTCATCGCTTATGCTGCATACGAATTGGAAGATTTGGAAACCTTCAATTTATCAATCGAAAGAATCAAAAACCTAGAAGGTACTGTAAATCGTAAGTACTTGGCCTTTGTCGGTTCATACTTACAAGTTTTGGAAGCTATGCAAAACCTTAGCAATAATCCTGAACATTACAAAGAAGTGATTGAAAGCCAATTCTCAAGAAATGACGGATACGTTTCCACTAAACTAATTTATAATTATAGAATGGCTTTATACTATAAAACCATAAATGATGAATTGGAAATGGACAAGTGCCTGGCAAAAGTCATAGCTAATGGTAAAGATCATCATACCGCGCTTCAGGCAAGAAAACTATTCAAGAACAATGTCAATATTGAAGATTATGTATTTGTCGAAGAAGTTGACGTTGATGAAACCGACGAGGACACTGAACAAGTATTGATTGAAACAGAAATTAAAGAACAAGAAGAAATCGAAGAAGTGGATAAAGTTGACACAAAAGACGACGAAGACTTATTTAAATAATGAAAATAGCGCTGAATTCAGCGCTATTATTTTTGTTATCTATTTTTCATTTGCGGGAATAACAAGACATCCCTGATTGATTTGGAATCAGTCAACAGCATGACTAAACGATCAATGCCAATGCCGATACCACCAGTTGGTGGCATGCCGTATTCCAAAGCTTCAACGAAATCAGTATCCATTTCATTGGCCTCTTCATTACCGAGGTCTTTTTCTTTGATTTGATTTTCAAATCTTTCCAATTGATCGATTGGATCGTTAAGTTCGGTATATGCATTAGCGTATTCGCTGCCATTGATGAAGAGTTCAAATCTTTGGGTGAATCTTTCATCGTTAGGATCTTTTTTAGTCAATGGAGAAATTTCGATTGGATGTCCATAAACGAAGGTTGGTTGAATCAAATCGGCTTCACAATAGTGTTCGAAGAACAAATTGACGATATGACCAACGCCATAAAGATGCTTTTCAACTACCAAATGATGATCCTTAGCTAATTGTTTAGCAACTTCAAAATCATGGATTTCAAAGAAATTGATACCAGTTTTCTCTTTAATCAAATCTACCATATGAGCTTTTCTCCAACCTTTGGCGAGGTTGATTTCTTTGCCATCATATTGGATGGAGGTAGTACCGCAAACTTTATTTGCCAAATGAGCTATCAAGTCTTCGCTTAGATCCATCATGCCTTGTAAATCGGAATAAGCCAAATATAACTCTATCGTGGTGAATTCCGGATTGTGAAGACGATCGATACCTTCATTTCTGAATAATCTGCCGATTTCGTAAACACCGTCAAAACCACCGATTATGCATCTTTTTAAATGCAATTCAGTTGCGATTCTTAAATAAAAAGGCATGTTTAAAGTGTTGTGATGAGTAATGAAAGGTCTGGCGTTTGCACCACCGAGAATTGGTTGCAATACTGGTGTTTCCACTTCAAAATAACCTAAATTGTCGAGATAATCACGCATTTCCTTGATTATTCTCGATCTTTTGATAAAGGTTTCTCTACTGTCTTGATTCATGATCAAATCGACATAACGACGACGGTAGATTTCTTCTTTATCTGTCAAACCATGGAATTTTTCCGGTAATGGACGCAATGCTTTGGTCAAGTGGGTATATTTATCCACTTTTAAAGACAATTCACCGGTATTGGTAATCATTGCTGTCCCGCTGACACCGATGATATCGCCGATATCGCCTTTTTTGAAAATCTCATAAGCTTCTTCGCCGATAGCGTCAACCTTGATATACAGTTGCAAGAGGCCATGTTGATCTTGAATGTGAACGAAACCTGCTTTGCCCTTGACTCTTCTGGTCATGATTCTGCCGGCAATTTTGACTTCTTTTGGATTTTCCATTTCATGAAGTTCTTCCTTGGTGAATGAGGAAAATTCATCCTTGAAAGTTTTGGTGTTGTGGGTACGGTCAAAACGGGACCCAAAAGGATCTATTCCCAATTCTTTCAGGTTCTCTGCTTTTTCTCTTCTGACAATTTCTTGTTCGGTATATTTATTTTCCATTTAATTTTTATCCTTCCTGATATTCACCGGCAGCCTTGAGCAATTCCAAATTCTCATACATGACGGTTACATAATTTTTACCTAAATCTACATCATCCTTGGTGATTGATTGTAAAACATTGAATTCTACCTTGATTGGTTCTAGGCCACGCAAAGTCAATTCGCTAAAGACGGCATTTGAAAGAGGAGAAGTAGTGTATTTTTCATAGATGATATATCTGATTTCATGATATACCGCCTCCGATACGACTTCCTCTTTTTGTTGAGAGGTGAATTGATCGCTTTCTTCATGATATCCTGGGGATATCGGCATGAAATGCAAATCATAATCATGTAGCAAGTAACCATAAAGATTAGTTGAAGTCATCACCGGTTTTGTGAGCTTGCTGATGGCAGTGGTGAATTCATCGTGAAGTTCGCTAAGTGAAGCTACTAGACTCATATAATTTTCCGTTAAAGCAGTTTCTTCTTCAGGATATGCCAAAATCAATTTATCATAAACAAGTTCGGAAACCTCCAAAACCTTGAGTGGAGAGATCCAAAAATGAGGATCAACACCTAAAGCAGTAGTGTTAAGCGGTTCGCTTTCCTCTGCATGCTCATCCTCGTGATCATGTTCATGAATCAAACCGGGGATAAACTCGATATAATCGGTTTCCAACTCTATTTTTATCAATTGAACGTCTTTGTTTTTAAAAATGCTGTCGATTTGATAATCGATGTAATAATCATAGTTGGCACCTACGTAAAATAAGTAAGTTGCTTCAGTCATCGCAATAATTTCTTTTGGCGACCAATCGACGGAACTTTCATGAGAAGTAACTCCCGGTACAATTCCAACCGTATAATCTGTATCCTTTAAAATTTCTTCAGCGACATATTTAAGCGGATAAACCGTTACGTAGATGTCATGGGACTGATTGCTCAATCCGCAAGCGCTCATTATAATTATCGCACTCAACAATAAAAACGATAATATAAGTTTTTTCATTCTTCTCAACCCCATTCAATAATTATAACTAAATCATTATCGCAAATCAATTGATATCGGCGATAATTTCGTACATCGATTCTGCGCTTTCTTTTTTAACGTATTCAGGCGTAGCCAAAACCTTAACTTTCAATTCTTTTCCGCCATAGGAAATTACCAGAATATCATTTTCCTTAACTTCAGTTCCTGGTTTGGCAACTCTGCCATTAATCAGGATTCTCTGGTTTTTACTGACTTCTTTGGCAATTGTCCTTCTTTTGAATATGCGTGAAACCTTCAAATATTTATCTAATCTCATGATAATCTCCTTTAAAAATAGAGGGATACGTTTTAAAGTATCCCATCAATTTGTCTTAAAGTTCGGTATTTTCTTCTTGAGAGGTTTTAACTGGTTCTTCAGGTTTAGTTTCTTGATTTAGTTCACCAGCTAAGACATCGTCCCAACGAGATAATTTATTTGTTTCAACAATTTCGTCAATATCTTCTTTAGTCAATGTTTCAACTTCCAATAGATAATGAGCGATGGTTTTTAATAGGCCAATATTGGTTTCAATGACTTCTTTTGCTTTTTCATAACATTCATGGATGATGCCACGAACTTCTTTATCGATTTCCGTTGCGATTTGTTCGGAGAAATTCTTGGATTTACCATAATCTCTTCCCAAGAAGACTGTATCCGAGTCTTTTTCGTAAGTGATAGGGCCAAGTCTTTCACTCATGCCGTATTCGGTAATCATCGCTCTGGCGATAGCAGTAGAACGTTGGAGATCATTGTGACCGCCGGTAGAAATTTCCTTGAAGACAACTTCTTCAGCGACTCTACCACCCAAAAGCCCGATAATCATTTCCAATAAGTTTTGTCTTGTTTGCAGGAATGCCTGTTCTTCCTTAGGAAGCATCAAGTTGTAACCTCCAGCTTGTCCACGAGGTATGATAGTAACTTTATGAACGATGCTGGCATTTTCCAGTTTCAAACCGATAACTGCGTGTCCCGCTTCATGATAAGCAATGATTTCTTTTTCTTTTTTCGAGAAAACGCGTGATTTCTTTGCTGGTCCCATCATGACTCTGTCGACAGCTTCATCGATGTGTGATAATTCGATTTGCGTTTTATTTTCTCTGGCTGCCAAAAGTGCAGCTTCATTCATCAAGTTTTCCAAGTCAGCTCCGGTAAAACCTGGAGTTCTTCTGGCAATTTCCTGGAATGTTATTTCTGGATTTATCTTTTTATTACGTGAGTGAACTTTCAATATTTCCACTCTACCCTTGATGTCAGGAGTACCGACATAAACTTGTCTGTCGAAACGACCTGGACGCATTAAGGCAGGGTCCAAAATATCGACACGATTGGTTGCGGCGATAACGATGACGCCCGAATTATGACCGAAGCCATCCATTTCCACCAATAATTGGTTCAATGTTTGTTCTCTTTCATCATGTCCGCCACCTAAACCGGTACCTCTTTGTCTACCTACGGCATCGATTTCATCGATGAAGAGGATACAAGGAGCGTGGGTTTTAGCGGTTTTAAACATGTCTCTGACTCTAGAGGCACCAACACCGACAAACATTTCCAAAAAGTCAGAACCGGAAACGAAATAGAATGGAACTTTAGCTTCACCGGCAACAGCTCTCGCTATCAAGGTTTTACCTGTTCCTGGAGGTCCTACCAAAAGGACACCCTTAGGAATTCTCGCACCCAATTCCATATATTTTTTCGGATTTTTCAAGAAATCGATGATTTCCTTCAATTCCTCTTTTTCTTCATCAGCACCAGCAACATCATTGAATGTTGTCTGTTGATTCTTGGAAACTTGAGCTCTTGACTTACCAAAATCAAATGCTTGTTTATTGGCATTTGAACCGCCTCTCATCATCACCACCAGCATAACCACTACACCAGCAACCAAAATGATTGGGAAGATTATGTTCAAAATGCTATAGGTAGCACCGCGATGGAAGACGAGAAGGATATTGTTTGTGGTATCGCCATCAGTATTGATGGCATTGACGACATTTCTCACTTCATTCAATTCATCGTCATTGGCAAAATAGGTGATATAGACATCGCCATCCAATAACTTACCGGTTACTTTGTAAGCACGGTAATTTGTTTCTCCAGCCAAAGGCGTAACTTCAACTGAAGTGATTCCACCATTGTCCAGCAAGAATGTAAAATCGGAATTGGCAATTTCCACTGGGCCATTGGCATTGCCAAAACTGTAGATGATGGAAATAATCAAAATTACCAACAGGGCTATCATTATAAATCGAGTGGATCGATTGTTCATTGATTTATTTTGTGAATTTTTACTGACTGCCATTTTATACCTCCTTATTTATTGTAAACTTCAGGTTTCAAGACACCGATATAAGGGAGATTACGATAGAATTCATCATAATCAAGGCCAAATCCAACAACGAATTCTTTCGGGATTGTCGTCCCTATATATTTCGGTGTGAAATCTTCGGTTCTTCCTGAAGGTTTATCGAGAAGGGTTACTACCTCAACCGATAAAGCGCCACGATATTTTAATAAATTTTTAACGACATTTATGGTTCTGCCGGTATCGACGATATCTTCAGCTATCAACACATGGCGATTTTCAATCGATATATCCAGGTCTTTGGTTATTTTGACGTTCCCTGAAGATTCAGTGCCGCCATGATAACTTTGAACGCCCATGAGTTCAATTTGACAATAGATGTCGATATGTTTGATCAATTCCGCCATAAAAGGCAGACAGCCTTTTAAAAGACCGATTATTACCGGATTTTTATCGCGATAATCTTCAGTAATTTGCTTTCCCAATCTCTTAGAAATAGTGACTATTTCTTCATTGGTGACCAAGATTTTTTCTATATCTTTTTCTAACATTTTTTTACTCCTCTGAAACTACTATGAAAAGTTCGTTTTCGCCTGTTGTTTCTTTTTTGTATATACCGGGAACAAAGATAATTTCATTATGCTTGTCAAGAAATACTGGTAAAGAATTTCTTGCCTCAATAGATAATTTTTTGTTGATGAAGACGTCCTTAAGTTTCTTTGTTCCAGATTTAGTTTTTAGATTATCACCATTCATCCGATTTCTTACGGTTATTGGAAAGACTAAATCTAGATTATTATAACATATTTTATATATAAAACCATTATTTTTGTTTGGATTTTTTGTGATGGAAACCAAATAACCGTTAGGAAGTTTTATTTCCTTAAAGCCATCAATGACAAAGTTATATTCTTCGAATACCAAAGCCTTAGTTCTAAATTTCAATATGCCATAACTTTTATAAACATATAATTGATTTTCTATTTCAAATTGAACTTGTGGTTTAGAGTTATTTGCAAGTTTCAGAATATCGATAAAATTCTGATAGGAAAGTTCTATTTTGTTGTCGGTAAGTAAGTTAATTATCTTTTTGACGACTTCAATTTGAATTATCAATGGCTGCTTCAAGAGTTCTGTAACCGGCAGCTCAAAACAATCATCAAATTCAATGTTTTTGACAATATTTTCACTCAAACTATCGACCAAGTCATAGGCCAATGTTTGATAGATGGAAAATTGGTTGATTTTTTCCAAGTATTTAGGATTTTCTTCTTCCAAAAGCGGTAAAACATGATGCCTAAACCGATTTCTCGTGTAATCGTCTTCCAGATTGGTCGGATCGTTGATATAAGGAACTAAATTTGCTTGCTGATAGATTTCAATATCCTTGCGACTGACATTAAGAAGTGGTCTTACAATTTGTAAATCCCGGTAGTAATTGCTTCTTAAAATTCCCCGGTAACCCTCGAATGAACTGCCTCTGGTAAGACGCATCAAAATAGTTTCAGCATTATCATTGGCATTATGGGCAAGCAATACTTTCTTGATCTTATGTTCTTTGGCAATACGCAAGAAAAAGTCATATCTTTTCTTATGAGCGTAATCATGGAAATTATTATCGTTGTTCGGTTCCAAATTTTCAACAAAACAAGGAATAGAAAATTCCTCAGCCATTTCCACGACAAAATCCCGGTCATCCTTGCTGGAAGGCCGTTTTTGATGATCGACGTGGGCGATATATAGTTTAAGTTGCATTTTATTTTTTAATTTATTCACTATGTCCAGCATCACCATGGAATCAATGCCGCCACTGATGGCCAAAAGCAGTGAATCATGATTTTCAATTAGATCAATACCGAAATTTTTAATCATGGTTAATATCTCCTAAAATAATAAATGAGCACAGAAATTGATAATCTCTATGCTCAAATATATAAAATAAAAGAGAAAATTTGATTGCATAAATAGAATATCAAATCTATGTGATAGTTTTATGTAGTTTTTTGCTAAAATAAAAATATTTTTAAATTAATGTTTTTTTGTTATAATTAGTCGTAATAGAGGTGAAAAAATGAAACTGATTCTTGCCAGTCAATCTCCCAGAAGACTTGAATTGATTAAGTTATTGGATATGGAATATGAAGCAATATCGCCAAATGTAGAAGAAATACATGACCTTAGCCTCACCCATGAGGAATTGGTAACTGATTTAGCTTTTCAAAAAGCTTTGGCTGTGTTCAAAACTCATAAAGACGATTTAGTCTTGGGTTTTGATACCTTGGTAATTATTGATGATTTAATTCTCGGTAAACCGAAATCGGAAGAAGAAGCAAAATATTTTTTACAGATTCTTTCCGGAAAAACACATCGAGTATTAACTGGTTGTGCAATCATCAAAAAAGGTTACTCCCGGTCATTTTATACTGAATCAAAAGTCACTTTCTGGGATTTAACGGAAAAAGAGATTGACGATTATATTAAAACCAAAGAACCTTTGGATAAAGCGGGAGCTTACGGAATTCAAGACCATGGAGCGCGATTTGTCAAAGCTATATCCGGAGATTATTTTACCATAGTCGGTTTCCCGGTTTCAAAAGTCTATCAAGAGTTAAAAAAAGTTATTAAAGGCTGATTTCAGCCTTTTTTTACTTCTTCAGAAACTGCTTTTGCAATAACATCGACAACATCCTTGTTGAAGATGTTTGGCAAAATATTATCTTCATTCAAATCTTCATCCTTAACCATTTGACTCAAAGCCATACAAGCGGTAAGTTTCATTTCATCGGTAATTGATTTAGCTCTGGATTTTAAAGCGCCCTTCATCAACCCCGGAAAAACCAAAACGTTATTGATTTGATTGTTGAAATCGCTTCTGCCCGAACCAACAACTCTCGCACCGGCCTTTTTAGCCAGAAATGGATTTATTTCCGGTTCCGGATTAGCCAAAGCGAAGACTATGCTGTCAGAATTCATTGTACTTACCATTGTTTCTGTAAGAATATTTTTGGCGGAAACGCCAATAAATACATCTTTATCTTTTATCAATTCATCCAAGTTTGAATAATTATCGCCTGATATGATTAATTTTCTATCGATAAGATCTTTGACAACTTCGTCATAAAGGTGATAATTGTTCTTATTAACAACACCTAAAATATTATAATTATATATTTCTTTGGCACCCAATAAATTCAATAATTTAATAACCGCTGACCCGGCAGCACCGCTGCCGCTAACAACAATTTTAACTTTTGTTATATCTTTTTTTACGACTTTCAAGGCGTTCAATAAAGCTGCGCCAACAACAATGGCGGTTCCGTGTTGATCGTCATGAAATACCGGTATCGGCAAAGTTTCCTGTAGAACATTTTCAATGTAAACGCACTTGGGCGCTTGAATGTCTTCCAACATGATGGCAGCGTAATTTGGTGCTATGTATTTAACGGTTTTTATAATCTCTTCGGAATCATATGTGTCGAGACAAATTGGAACTGCTTGGATACCGGAAAATTTATACAATAAGGCAGACTTACCTTCCATTACCGGCAAAGCGGCTTCCGGACCGATTTTACCAAGTCCCAAGACCGCTGATCCGTCGCTGACAATGGCGACAGTTTTGCCTTTTGTAGTGTATTTAAAGGCTAAACTTTTATCTTTGGCTATCTCTTCACACGGAATTGCAACCCCAGGTGTATACGCTAATGACAAATCTTCTCTATCATCTAATTTTACATTGGGAACGATATCTAATTTTCCACAATTCTTCTTATGTAAAGCCAAAACCTTTTCCCTGAAATCTTCCACATCAATCACACTTACCCTATCTATTGCCTGAGTATGTCATAATAAAACATATTTACACTATTATTATATCATTTTTTCATAAAAATTTGCATTGTCATTCTTGTAATAGATGATAAAATGATACGAAAAAAGACTTCTTAAACCCAAATATCAGTCATTAATTACTTTTTTTATCTTCAATGTAATTTTTCTTGCATTTTTTTTGGCTATTTGTTATAATACTTTTGCTTGTAATGAACTTACTATGAACAATAGAGCATTCATGGCAGAAGGAGAAATGATATGAAAAAGAATATCCACCCAGCATATCATAACGTTACAGTAACTTGCAGTACTTGTGGAAATACATTTGAAACGGGTTCGACAAACAAGAGCATCAAGGTTGACACATGCTCAAATTGCCATCCTTTCTACACAGGTAAACAAAAGTATACTGTAGCCGCTGGTCGAATTGACAAATTCAATAAAAAATACAATATCGCTGAAGAACAAGAAGAAAAATAATAAGATAAATTAAGCCAAAATCGATTGGCTTTTTTTATTGCTTTTTGTATAATTAAGATATCAAAATTTTAATTAAGGAGAGACCAATGTACCTAAATCAAAAAGACGGTTGGATTGAAGTAATCACCGGGCCGATGTTTGCCGGAAAAACCGAAGAATTAATCAGAAGAGTAAAACGTCTGGAATACGCCAAGCAAAATATTCTGGTTTTCAAACCAGTTATCGATAATCGTTATGCCGACAATGAAGTTGTCAGCCATAACCACAATCGCACCAAATCCATCAATATCACCAAGGCGCATGAAATCATCCAATACGTTGATGAAAAAACCAATGTCGTCGCAATTGATGAAATCCAATTTCTTGATGAAGAAGCTGTGGATATCTGTGAATATTTAGCTGATAAAGGCATAAGAGTCATCGTCAGCGGCTTGGACCGCAACTTCAGGGGTGAGCCATTCTCCTTTATGCCTAAATTATTAGCCTTGGCTGAATATGTAACCAAATTATCGGCCATCTGTGTCAAATGTCACACGCCAGCGACGAGAACCCAAAGAATCATCAACAACCGTCCGGCAAATTACGACGATCCAATCATTTTGGTTGGAGAAAAAGACTCTTACGAAGCTAGATGCAGAGAGTGTCACGAAGTACCGAATAAACCGAAAAAGTTTGAATTCCTAAAATGACAAAAGATGAATTGTTCATGCTTGAAGCTTTAAAAGAAGCTGAGGCAGCTTTTGAAAAAGATGAAATTCCCGTTGGCTGTGTAATTGTTAAAAATGGTGAAATCATCGCCAGATCGCACAATCTAAAGGAAAGCACCCAAAACGTCTTGCACCACGCCGAGATTATTGCCATCAACCAAGCCTGTCAAACTCTTAATTCCTGGAGGTTGGATGATTGCGATATTTATGTAACCTTGGAGCCTTGCTTGATGTGCATAGGCGCTATCGCTTCAGCTAGATTCAAAAGATTGATCTATGGACCAAGAGACGTAAAATATGAATCCTTGGATAAAATTCTGACGGAGTATCTTAAAAACTTTAATCATCAAGTTGAAGTAGTGCCAAATGTCCTCGAAAAAGAATCGGATGATTTGCTTAAAAGCTTTTTTAAAAAATTGCGCAACAAAAGTTGAAAGAGACGATTGCAACCCTTGATTTATTTTGTTATAATCTTAAAGAGCTCACTAAAAAAAGGGTTCTCCGTCGGGAGAGCCCTTTTATCTTTTTGGAGGATAATATCATGAGAGAAACGAAATATATATTTATAACCGGTGGCGTAGTATCGTCATTGGGAAAAGGAATTGCTGCCGCATCATTGGGTAGATTACTCAAAAACAAGGGATTGAAAGTGTTCATGCTTAAATTTGATCCTTATATCAACGTCGATCCGGGTACAATGTCACCATATCAACATGGCGAAGTTTTCGTTACCGCTGATGGCGGTGAAACTGATTTGGACTTAGGTCATTATGAAAGATTCATTGATGAAAATCTCTCAAAAAACTCCTCTATAACTACAGGGAAAATTTATCAATCAGTTATAAACAAGGAAAGAAGAGGAGATTATCAAGGCGCAACAGTTCAGGTAATTCCTCATATCACCAACGAAATAAAAGGCAGTTTGATCTCTTTGGCAAAGCAATACGATTGCGATGTCTTGATTACTGAGATTGGTGGCACTGTCGGTGATATTGAATCTTTGCCTTTTATTGAATCAATCAGGCAAATGCGCAGAGATTTAGGCGCTGACAATACTTTATTCATCCACAATACGCTCGTGCCGTATTTGGAAACAACGGGAGAATTGAAGACCAAACCGACTCAACATAGCGTCAAGGAATTACGTTCTTTGGGAATAACGCCAGATATTATCATTTTGAGAACTGAAAAACCAATTTCCTGCGATATCAGGGAAAAAGTAGCGCTTTTTTGCGATGTCAAAAAAGCGGCTGTAATCGAATGCATAGATGTTGATGTATTATACGAAGTAATCCTTAATCTCAAAAAAGAAGGTCTAGACAAGTTAGTGACGGAGCAATTGAAATTGATTGATAAAGAATCAGATATTTCCATTTTTGAAAACCTTGTCAACAATATCAAATCATTATCAAAAAAGACAAGAATTGCCTTGGTAGGTAAATATGTTTCTTTGCGTGATGCCTATCTATCAGTTTCCGAAGCTTTAAAGCATGCAGGCTATGCCCATAACTCAGAAATTGAAATTGACTGGATTGATTCAACGATGTTGACAAAGGAAAATATCGACTATCAACTTGGTCAAGCTGATGGTATCATTGTGCCTGGCGGTTTTGGCAAACGTGGCACGGAGGGCAAGATTTTGGCGATTGAGTATGCCAGAGTCAATAGAATACCTTTTTTTGGTTTATGTTTGGGAATGCAGCTGGCAACAATCGAATTTGCCAGAAATGTCTGTGGTTTAAAAGATGCCAACTCGACTGAGTTTGATTCAGCCACAAAAAACAATATCATAGATTATATGCCGGAACAATATCAAGGCATCAATCTTGGCGGAACGCTGCGATTAGGAAATTACGAATGCTCTTTAATGGAAAATACAATCGCAAGATCAGCCTATAATCAGAAAGTAATCTTCGAAAGACATCGCCATCGTTATGAATTCAATAATCAATTCAAAAAGATATTTAATGAGAAAGGCATGATATTTTCCGGAATAAATTCTGAAAGTGATTTGGTTGAAATTATCGAACTAAAAGATCATCCGTTCTTTTTAGCCGTCCAGTTCCATCCAGAATTTCTTTCCAGACCAGATAGACCGCATCCTTTGTTCAAGGAATTCATTGCCAAATCAGTCAGGGAAAAATAATTCCTTCAAGATAAAATAAATTGAAAAAACATTATTATATGTTATAATAAATAAGGAATCTCAAATGAAGCATCTTCACTCAATAGATGCCCACGAATTAGGTCAGGTCTTGACCGAAGCAGCCTTAAGTAAGGTGTTTATGTGGGTGGAGATGCTTGGTTTGAGATTCTTTTGGTAATGTGAGGTAAAAGAAAATGGCTCTGATATTTTTAGATTTGGACAATACGTTGTTATACCGGGGAAGACCTGCCAAAGGTGTGAAAGAAACGATTTCTCAATTGAAAGAAAACAATCACATCGTTGTTATCGCTACCGGTAGAAATCCCAATTTAATCTATGGCATCGATCAAGAGTTGGGTATTGACAATATGGTTATGGCTAACGGCGGAATTGTTATTTTTGACAACAAGATAATTAGAGAAAACTATATCGACAATTCCATCATCAAAAGAATGATGGAACAAGCCGATAAAGAAAAGTTCGATTTGGTAATTGAATATCTCGATGAATATATTTCGTACCGTAAGGATACCACAGCTTCCGATGATTTTTCCCGAAATTATAATTTGGACATCGCTAGATTGGATCACACTTTTTATCCGAATAGATATGTTTTTGCAATGGTGATGTTCGAAGACGAAGTGGTAAATAAAATGCGACCACTTTTTCCTGAACTTCAGTTCAATAAATCGTCTCAGTACGGTTACGACGTCAATCCTGCCGGAAACTTAAAGGCCGACGGTGTAAAAGCAGTTATCGATTATTTAAATTATCCTTTGGATGAAGTTTACGCAGCCGGTGATAATTTTAATGATATTTTAATGTTAAAATCAGTAAAACACGGCATAGCCATGGGCAATGCCGTAAATGAACTGAAAGAAATAGCTGAATTCGTTACTACTGATGTCAATGATTTAGGCATTTACAACGCCATGAAGCATTATAATTTGATTTAATCCTGAAAGAAAGTGATTTTATGTTTGACGCAATTGTAGTCGGCGGAGGTCATGCCGGAGTAGAAGCGGCATTGTCATTGGCCAGACTCAACAAAAAAACAATGTTGGTAACCGGAAACCTGAAAATGGTTTCTTTTATGCCTTGTAATCCTTCAATCGGCGGACCGGCAAAAGGCACTTTGGTCAGGGAAATAGATGCTTTGGGCGGGGAAATGGGCAAGAACGCCGATAAAAC
>JAVEWC010000095.1:0-4280 GCA_034004745.1 Candidatus Izemoplasmatales bacterium
ACATTATTGTCATATCAATTTGACTTCAATTACATATTGGCAGATTTTGATCCTAGCAACACACTTTCTTACATCAATTTCTTTTTCGGATTTGTGGTAAGTGCCATCAGTACCGTTTTTGCCTTAAAATTGATCTTCGTAATATTTAGAAAAGGCAATATGGCAATTTTTTACATTTACAACTTGATTTTTGGTCTTACAGCCATTTTCATTGGCATAAGTTAACGAAACTAAGTTAGTTGTTTTATTTTTCAAATTATAATATAATATTACAGATATCTATAACAAGGAGAATCATATGAACGAATTCAATGGTACTAATACTTTCGAAGAGTCGGAAGGAATAAGCCTTCAGGAACTTTTCAGGATTGTTTGGAATAATATAGCCTTAATTTTAATTGTGACCATGTGGGTGGTAGTTTTGGGAGTGGTTTATACTTTCTCTATCGTAAAGCCAAAGTACACTGCCAACACGAGTTTAATTGTGCAAGTCAGCATAGAAGATGGCACAAGCGAACAATCGGCCATCGTCATTGCCAACAACTTGATTGGCACTTTCAAGGAATTTATAATTTCTACTACTGTAGTGCAAAGCGTCAAAGACGAAATTCCTGAATTGGCAAATGTTTCTATAGCTTCAATCAAGAATTCTATATCAGTTACCACGACTCCCCAGGTTCTGATATTTCACATTTCAGTTGTCAATGAATCGCCTGAGTTGGCACAACAAATTGCCAATACCCTGGTTGAAAATGCAATTGAAATCGCCAATGACGAAACTGATCCATACGATTTCTTGCAAAACAAGTTAAAAATCCATGATGTGGCTTTATTGCCGACATCACCAAGTTCACCTAATAAGACCTTGAATATCATAATTAGTGGTTTGCTGGGTGGAATTTTAGCTTTAGGGATAGTCTTCATGAAAGAATTCTTCACTAATAAATATAAAAACGTTGATGAACTCGAACGCCATTTGAATTTAAGAGTGATGGCAGCCGTTCCTGGAACAATCAAAGAAAGAAAGTTGGTGGACTAAATGGAAGTTTTTGAATATAAAAACGTCGTTATTGAAACACCAAATTCACCACAAGCAGAAGCTTACAGAAAACTTGAACTGAATATTAGAATGGCCAGTATCGATAAACCTTACCAGGTAATGCAAATTTCATCGGCTAGTCCAGAGGACGGAAAAACCACTACAGCCATCAACTTGGCTTCGGTTTATGCTGAAAGAGGGAAAAAAGTAATTATTCTCGACTTTGACTTAAGAAGACCGAAAATCCACCGTGCTTTTCATAAAATCAATGATTTGGGTCTTTATGATTATATCGTCAACGACAAGCCAATCGAAGATTTAATCATCAAGGATGAGTCCAAGGTCGATTTACTCTTGACAGGGAATATGATTGATTCCCCTCATGTTATTCTCCAGTCAAGAAAAGTAGCTGAATTGATTAAATATGCAAGAGACAACTATGATTACGTAATCGTCGACTCTCCACCGGTTTTAACTGTAACCGACGCATTGTTGATAAGCAATCTCGTTGACGGAGTCGTTTATGTCGTTTCTTCCAAGAAAACCAAAAAAACTCAAGCTAAACTTGGTTTGAAACAATTTAAAGAAAACAATGCCAATATGATCGGCGCTGTGCTTTCAGATATAGACATGAAGAAAAACGCCGATTATTATGATTATTATTACTATCGTAAGGAATAATTTAATATTACTTTGCAATTATAGGTGTTACTTAAACGGTAACACCTATCTTTATCACAAAAAAGACATATTTGTGGGGTATAATAAAAAACAATTCGATATACCTCTCCCCCTTAAAAAAATTGGTATATTGAATTTTCTTTTAAATAAGGATGTGATGGATATATGAAGAATACTTATGTTTTAATTGTTGACGATGAATTTAGAATCAGAAAATTGTTGGCGGAATTCTTGACCAGAGAAGGATATAAGGTTTTAGAAGCTGAGGATGGCGAAGAAGCTTTGGATATTCTTTTTGAGTCTGGAAAAAAAGTAGATATGGTTATCTTGGATGTCATGATGCCAAAATATGACGGTTGGTTCGTCTTAGAAAGAATTAGAGAGTATATGACGATTCCTGTTGTCATGTTGACGGCGAGAAGCGACGAATATGATCAACTGAAAGGCTTTAAGTTAGGAGCCGACGATTATGTGACTAAACCTTTTTCGCCAAGCGTATTGGTAGCCAGGGTCAATAAAATCTTCAGTAAAACCAATAAAGACGCATCAGAAATAAATTTTGGCGTTATTCGAATTGATATGGCTGCCAGAAAAGTTTATGTCAAGGAAACTGAAGTTAATTTGACGCCTAAGGAATTTGAACTATTGCGATATTTTATCGATAATAAAGGACTAGCCTTGTCTCGTGATAAAATTCTTAATGCCGTATGGAACTATGATTATTTTGGGGATTTACGAACAGTTGACACTCATGTCAAGCAGTTGCGCGCCAAATTGGGAAAATATTCATATTATTTATCGACAGTAAGAAGTGTGGGATATCGACTAGATATCGAAAATGAAATCGACAATTAGATCGAAATTATTCCTATTGACTTATGGAATAATTTTAGGATTTATCGTTGCTTTGATTATCTTGAACAATACGTTTTTACGCAGTTATTATATCAATAACCGCGAAAATTCGCTGGTTGAAGCTTTCGGTGAAATCGAGGACGTAAGTCTCGATGATGCTGACCTGCATGGGAAAATTCTTGAAATTGAAAGTCGCTATAACTTGAGCGTACAGATATTGTTGCAAAAACAAGAAATTCCGACCGACATCCAAATTGATGAATTTATCGATTATCCCGACTTATATCAAAGGCTGTATGGAAATGAGTTTACGATATCGAAGGAAATACTTTCCAAGATTATCATCGACTTTAATTTGAGTGAATCTAGGAACGCAGCACTCAATTTTGGCAGGGCGGTAAAAATCGATGATTATGACGCTTACTTCATGGATTTGAATTCCGAAGTCATCAACTTCCATGAAAACTTCCAGATGTTGGGTTTATTCGTAGCGACGGAAAGCGATAGCGGACCATATCTATTTTATATTGCCAGCATCACCTTCAGTTCAATTCAAGACAGTATCAGAATCTTTAACTCCTTTACCATTTTGATAGGGTTTATTTTCATGATTATTGCCGGGATGATGATGTATTTCTTGAGTTATCGCTTCACTAATCCGATTTTGGAAATTAACCGTGTCGCTGATGAAATATCCAAACTGGATTTTTCACATAAGGTCACCATAACCAGCGATGACGAAATCGGTGATTTGGGTTATAGCATCAACAAGATGAGTTCTCAACTGGAAATAGCGATAAAAGAGTTGCAGCTCAGCAATGACAAATTGGCCAAAGAGATTCTTTATAAGAACAAGATTGATCAAATGCGTAAGGAATTCGTCGCTAACGCTTCACACGAATTGAAAACGCCTCTGTCATTGATAATGGGTTATGGCGAAGCTTTAAAACTGTCCGGTTTAGATGAAGAGACCAAAAAAGAATATTTGGATATCATAATTGATGAAGCCAATAAAATGAATAACTTAGTCCATGAATTGCTCAATATGTCACAGATTGAAAGCGGCAAGAAAGAGTTTAAGTACCGAGAATTTCCTGTAAGAAACCTGATTGAAGAAACTTCCAAATTGTTTGCCTTGGTATTCAAGGACAAGGGTATACAACTCAAATTGGAAATAGAAGACGCGGTAATCAATTCTGATTATGATCAAATGCAATCGGTATTGAGTAATTTCATCAGCAATGCCGTAAATCATATTGATTTTGAAAAAATCATCACAATAAGATCTAAAGTTGTGGATGAAAAATGCTTGCTGATATCCGTTCATAACACCGGTTCGGAAATTCCGGAAATGGAGATGAAAAATATCTGGGAAAGTTTTTACAAGGTTGACAAAGCCCATACCAGGGCTTATGGCGGGCAAGGATTAGGTCTATCGATTGTTAAAACCATTCTTGAAACCATGGGTTATGACTATGGCGTCAGAAATATCAACAATGGCGTGGAATTTTTTGTAAAAATAGAAAAGCTAGATTTTTAAAAGCCAACTCGTTTGGCTTTTTTATTAATTTCCGAGAGGACGATGTAATTGTCCATCATTGACAATAATCAATTTATGAGATATGATAATAAACATACTTCAACAATGAGGTTCAATATGAATTCTAAATTGAAAAAGAAAAAAAGAACATTAAACAAATCTAGA